>DAIMFM010000157.1:0-7344 GCA_036724585.1 Burkholderiaceae bacterium
CGACGGTCATGCTGGGGAGGCTCCGGTCGGCATCGACCGCAGCAAGCAGCCCCATGGCGTCGTCCGGCTCCGCCAGAGCACCTATATCGACGCGCACGACATCTGCCGCTTCGTCGACAACGGCGCGACCCGTGGCCCAGGACTGTTCATCGGGCTGCGCAGTCGGGAAGAATGGGCCGGCGTCGCGATCGAAGGTCGGCTGCCGGCCGGCGCCGGCGTCATCCGCTGCTGCCGCCCGATTGCCGTCGAGGTCTGCGGCACACCGCGCAACATCGGCTATTCCAAGCACGGCGACACCGTCACCGTGACCGGCGGCCATGACCGCGTCGTCACCTACACCTGCGCGGCCGGCACGAGCGGCCTGGCGCCGACCTTCGACACCTCCTGGATCCAGACCGCCTCGGGACAATGCGAAGCACCGCAAGACCACTACCCGACGACGATGACGAAATGGGTGCAGAACAACTGGCATCGGATCCCGGATCACTGCCCGATCAAGGGAGGCGGCAGCGAGAGGGACGACAACGACCGCGGACCGGGCTCTGGCGAACGTGGAAAGGATGGCGAAGGCGGCGGTCCCGGCGGTCGCGGCGGCGCCGGCGACTAGAAATGCGCACACTGAGAGCACAGGCGCCGGCGCTGAAGCCGATCCGATGGCGCCGCGTCGCCTCCGACCAGGATCCCGAGCTCCTGGTAGCGATCCGAGCCGACGCCTGTTCCCGCCATGGATAACGATCTTCGGCAAGACCACGCAACCGCGACTATCTGATTGGCCGAGGGAATCGTTGCCCATCCGGATCCGGACCGGCGCTGCCTACCCTCCACCGGATCAAGGCGAGGTCACATGATCACCAGGACTCTCGGCGGCGGCCTGTTGAGCCTCGCCGCCCTCTCGATCGCCGGACTGCTGGCCGCGACTACGCCAGCGGTCTCGGCAGAGGATACTTGCTACGTCCGGGATGCGAACGGCACATGCCTCGACGACTTCGCGATCCCGGCGACGGGACAGTACAAGACCGCCGATCCGGCCCAAGGTCCGGTGCCGGCCGGAGTCGATCGCAACAACCAGCCCCATGGCGTCGTCCGGCTACGTCAGAGCACCTATATCGACGCGCACGACATCTGCAGGTTCGTCGATAACGACGCGACACGAGGACCCGGCCTCTTCATCGGCCTGCGCACCCGTCAGGAATGGGCCGGCATCGCCCTCGAGGGCAGGCTGCCGGCAGGCAGCGACGTCGTCCAGTGCTGCCGGGCGATCACCGTTAACGTCTGCGGCGCCCGGCACACGATTCCCTACTCGAAGCTCGGTCAGACCGTAAGGATCACCGGCGGCCACGGCCGTATCGAGACCTACACCTGCAGCAACGGCACGGCGGGCGCCGTGCCGACCTTCGATACGTCCTGGCTCCAGACCGCCTCGGGACAGTGCGAAGTGCCGGCGGATCGCTGCGGGCGCAACGAAGAAGGCACGCAAAACGGATGCTCCGAAGACGGCGAGAACAATCACGACGACCGCGGTTCCGGCCCCAAAGGCGGTCACAATGGCCAGGATGGCGGCAAGGGCGGCGACAATGGCCATGATCACGGCTCGGGTGGCAGCGGCGACTAACCTATAGGACCCGCGCATCGTCCGACGAAGGCCGATCCCGTTCGGACCACACTCGGATCATCGACCCGATACGCCGGCTCCCATGGCGCCATCAACGCGACGCCCTAGATCCAGATCAGGTTGCCAGGTCCACATCGTCCTCGGCAACGACGGCCTCGGGCATCCGGGCTTCGTCATTGCTCCACGATTCCGAACCAAGCGTCGGGCCAGCCAGGACGACTTGCTGGGGAACGCATCGATAGTCGACTGACGAGAAGCGCCATGCCCGGGCGCGCGGCCCTGCGGGCGCGCCCGAGCACGGCGGCGCGCATCTTTGGCCACGCCCGAAGAGCCGACGACGAGCATCCGAGGTCCCGGCGTGCCGCCTCCATACAGCCGAGAATCGAGGTCCCATGGGCTGCGACATTCACTGGATCATCGAACGACGCGACTCCGACGGCGTCTGGCACGCAGTCAATTCCAAGAGCCGCTACTTCGATGCGCGCGTCGACTTCACGCAAGGCTGGATCCAGATCTCCAATCAGGCCGAGTATCACCTGGGCGAGCGCGACTACGCGCTCTTCACCATTCTATCTGGGGTACGGCCCGACGAGGACGAACCGGAGACGCTCGGCCCCCTGATGACGGACGACCTGCCCGAGGACGCCTCGCCTTACGCCCTCGAGCAATTCGACAGCGATTGCCACAGCTGGGGCTGGGCCGACGGCGCAGCCATCACCGGCTGGCGCGGCCACGCGAACGAGACGCTCGACGACTGGATCGCGGCGCTCGACGAGGTGCTGAGCACCGGGCTCGCCGACGAGGTCATCCCGACGCGCGTCGAAACCAACGATGAATGGGGCCATCCCGGCCTTCTCGGCGTCGAGACCGGCCACGAGGCGATCGCCCGCGCCACGCTTTCGGAAGCGCTGATCGACTGGCGTGCTGATCCGACCGCATGGCGCATCCTGGTCTATTACGACAACTGAAGTCCCGGGCACCCGCCGGCAAGGCGATCCGACCAGGCCATGTCTGCCCGTCAAGCCGACTCGGCGACCTTCGTCGCGACCTCGATCACCCGTCCCTCGGTCATCAGCACGATGAGACCGCGCATTGCCCCAACCGCCTCGAGGTAATCGGCCATCTGGCGACGGTAGCCGTCGAGCGCCGCCCGATCCGGCGCCACGTCCGATTTCCAGTCGATGACGACGTCAACGGCTCCGGTCTCCGTCAGGGCGAGCGCGTCCGCAACACCAATGGTCAGCCTCTCGCCGCCCGGTCCGGCCGCGAGGAAGGCCAGGTCGGCCTCGGCGACGAGGCGCGGCCTGAGCTCGCCGACTTCCGGCAGGGCCAGCGCGCGAGCGACCGCTTCGGCCGCCTCTTCCGCCTCGACCGCATCGACCGCTCCCAGCTCCTCGATCAAGCTGGCGGCGCGGGTCTCGAGATCGGCTTCCGCCGTCTCAGTCGTCATGACCTCCTCGATCAGCTTGTGCAGGACACGGCCGCGCAAAATGCCGCCCTGGATCACCGGCCCAACCACCGGCGCCCGCTCGATCGAAGCGGCGGCGAACTCCTCCTCGGGCGCCACAACCTCCAGACTGAGTCTCGGTTCGTCTCCCACGTCGTGCCGGCTGGGCGTGCGCCGGACAAGGTTTCTGTGAGCTGCCGCCACCCGGGCGGAATCCCCCGCGTACTCGGCCGCACCTTGCGCACACATCGCCGGATCCGGCCGAGCCGGCATCTCGGGACTCAATGCGGAGAGGTCGAAGGACGGGAGCTGCTCGAGCCGGCCAGCGCAGATCTTGCTCCAGCAGGATCGGCTGGGCTCGACCGAGTAGCGCGGCAGCAGAAGCAAGTCCCGGGCCCTGGTGTCGGCCACGTAGAGGAGCCGCATGCGCTCCCGGGCGCGCTCCTCCGCCTCCGCCTGGTTGGCCTGGGCATAACCCGGAACCTCGACCCCGAGCACGCTCAACAGCAGCCCGTCTGGGCCAGCGATCGGACCGGGCTTCTCGATGATGCCGGTCGCCATGTTGATCGACACCACGATGGGCCATTCCAGACCCTTGGCGGAATGCATGGTCACGATCGAGACGGCATCCGTCCCACTGTCCGGCCGTCCCTCAGCGGCCCGCACCCCGTCCTCCTTACGCCGGCGCATCTCGTCGGCGAAGGCCTTGAGCCCCCTGGTGTCCCAGGCCCGCGACAGCGCCAGGAAGGCGTCCAGGTTGGCGAGGGACCGCTCCACGCTCCTCGGGTGACGCGAAGCCAGCACCGCTCGGATGGCGAAGGCCTCCACCGCGGCGGCCAGCGTCTGGTAGGGCGTGGTGATCCGCGCCAGGCTGCGCAAGGCCTGCAGCTCTTCCAGCACCTCCCTGAAGCGGCCTTGGCCCAGAGCAGCCGCGTCCATGGAGATGGAGAGACGCTTCCGTCCCGAGCCGGAGAGGGCGCCGAGCCCGTCCAGGATCTCCTCATCGGTGAATCCCGCCACGGGGCCGCGCAGGAAGGCCCCCAGGGCCAGGCTGTCCCGAGGATCCGCAAGCGCCCGGGCCAGCGCCGTCATGTCGAGAACCTCCTGGCGGTTCAGGAAGCCCTTCCCGGCCTGGGGCGCCACGGGCACGCCAGCCCGCTCGAGCGCTGCCTCGTAGATCCAGAAGGCGGTGCCCGCCGGCGCCAGCAGGGCGATGTCGCCGGGCCGGGCTGCACGCGTCGCGCCAGCCCCGGCGTCGTCATCAGGGATATCCAGCGAGCCGATGACCCGGACGAGGAAGTCGGCGACCGCCCCGGCTTCGGCCAGGCGCACGCCGTCGGCGGTGGGCTGCCCACGATCGTCCAGGAGCTCCGGGCCGATCTCGACCTCCAACGCCTGCACCTCCCGTCCTTCGTCCCGCCGGTGCGCCGACAGCGCGGTGAAGCCCGGCTGACCGTCGACGCCGAGCACGGGCTCGAAGACCTCGTTGACCCGCGACAAGATCTGCCCGGTCGAACGGAAGTTGACCGAGATCGACAAGAGCTCGCCGGCGGGCCCGCGAGCTCCCTCATCGCCGGTGAGGAGCTCCTTGGCCTCGAGATAAGCGCGCACGTCGGCGCCGCGGAAGCGGTAGATCGCCTGCTTGGGATCTCCGACCAGGAACAGGGCGCCGGGGCGAATGCGGAAGCGGCGCCAGTCGTTCCCGTCACCCGGATATGCGTCCGGGTCGGGATCGCCGCAGATCCGCCAGATGATCTCCATCTGCAGCGGATCGGTGTCCTGGAACTCGTCGACGAGGACCCGGGCATGGCGCGTCGCGAGCTTGCGGCGGATCTCGTCATGGCCGGCGAGAAGGTTCCGAGCCTTGACCAGCAGGTCCTCAAAATCGAGCAGCGCGGCCGCGCGCTTCCACGCCTCGTAGCTCTCCAGCGCTTGCGCGACCTCCTCGGTCAGCCGTCGCGCGGCGACCTCCGCCGCATGAGCCTTGAGGCCGGCCCAGGCTTCTCGGACCGCATCCCAGGCGTCCCCCATCTCCAGGCAGCGCGCCTCGATCCACGCCTTGTCGCGGCCCGCGTCGCGCGCAAGCTCGGTCCAGGCCATCTTGGTCGCGGCCCTGGCATAGAAGGACCCGCTCTGCGTGGCCAGAGTCCCTTGCGGCAATTCGGCCTTCAGCAGCCGCGCCACGGGATCGGCCGGAGCCGCGTCCAGCATTCCGACGAGCTCCCTGAAACCCGCGCTGCGGCTGTGGACGTCATCAGGCGCGCCGACGCCCTCCGGATAGAGATCGAGCCAGCGTGCGATCGCGCGCCGCAAGGCTTCGACGCGATCCGGGTCCCAGCTGACCTCCGGCGCCCGACTCCCCCTCTCCCGCTGCATCGCGCGAGCGACCTTGCGCACCATCTCGGCAGCGGCCGTCGGCGCCTCGTCGAACAGCGCGCCCGTGAAGCTCCGGGCGTCACCGTTCAGGAGATCGCGCATCCATCCCTCGACGCTCTCGCTGAAGGCCATGGCGGCCACTTCCGGATCGGCGATCTCGGCGCCCGGGTCCATGCCCGCCTCGAGCGGGTAGGGGCGCAGGATGCGCTGGGCGAAGCCGTGGATCGTGGTCGCGGTCAGGCGGTCGAAGGCGTCGAGCCCGGCCCTGGCGCCCTGGGCGACTCCCGCGGGCACGCCATCGGCAAAGACCGCGGCGAGATCGCGGGGCGCGCGTCCCCCGGCCAGATCCCGCAGGAAGGTCTCGATCCTGAGGCGCAGCTCGGCGGCCGCCGCCTCGGTGAAGGTGATGGCGACGATCGCGCCTGGGTCCTCGCCGTTCGCGATCATCAGCGCGGCGCGGCCCGCCATGATCGAGGTCTTGCCCGATCCGGCGCCAGCCTCGACCAGGAAAGTCTGCTCCGCCTCGCTGAGCGCGCGCA
This sequence comes from Burkholderiaceae bacterium, assembly GCA_036724585.1. Taxonomy (GTDB): domain Bacteria; phylum Pseudomonadota; class Gammaproteobacteria; order Burkholderiales; family Burkholderiaceae_E; genus JAMLIN01. The sequence goes on from DAIMFM010000157.1 coordinate 5,975, forward strand.
GACGGATGTCCAGATCGGCTGGCTCGAGCCCTCCCCCGCGCGGCATCGACGACTCCCCCATACGCACGAGCCCGCATGACCGGCCCCGTCTCGGCCAGGCTCTTCGGCACCCTCCATGGTAACGAGGCCAGGGCGCCGATGACAACCGATAGAGAACGCAAGCGACCGGCCCGGAACGGCCGCAGGATCCAGCCATGGCTCACGAGCGTTCAGGCACGCATGAGGCGCGCCACGCGCGAACGGCCGGCAGCGGCATCAGGCACGGACCCTGCGGCGCCCATGCCGCCGGCTGTTCCGCTCACCCTGAAGCCCATGGAAGCGGATCCCATCGACGCCCTGCCTGAGGGGCGCAACTGGCTCTTCGAGCCCAAGCATGACGGCTTCCGATGCCTGGCCTTCCGCAATGGCGACCGGATCGCCCTGCGCTCCAAGAGCCAGAAGCCGCTCGAACGCTACTTTCCGGAGCTCATCCGCGGACTCCTCGACCTGCCGGCAGGGCGGTTCGTCATCGACGGCGAGATCGTGATCCCGGGCGCGACGTTCGAGACACTGCAGCTGCGCCTGCATCCCGCCAGGTCGCGCGTCGAGACTCTCGCCGCAAGCCACCCTGCGAAGCTGATCGCTTTCGATCTTCTGGCCAACGCGCACGGCGACAGCCTTCTCGACCGGCCGTTCGCCGAGAGGCGCGAGGCCCTCGAGGACTTCGTCAGGAGAGCCGGACGCAACCCGGTGCTCGGTCTCTCGAAGGCCACCCGGTCGCGCGCCACGGCAATGGGCTGGCTTGGCAGGAGCGGCCTCGACGGAGTCATGGCCAAGCGGCTCGATATCCCCTATCGGCCCGGACGTCGCGCGATGGGCAAGCTCAAGGTCTGGAAGACGGTCGACTGCGTGCTTGGCGGGATCTACCTCTCCGATGATCGCGCCCGAGTCGAATCCCTGCTGCTCGGCCTCTACGACGCCGCGGGTCGGCTGCATTACGTCGGCCGCGCCCAGGTCCGCGAGGGCGCCAAGGAAATGCTCGAGGTGCTGAAGCCGCTCGTCGCGGCCAAGAGCTTCACCGGCCGCAAGCCTGGCGGACGCGACCGCTGGTCGGGCAGGGAGCGCCAGGCCGTGATGCTGCGCCCCGTAGCCGTCGCCGAGGTGAGCGCCGATCACGTCACCGACGATTTCATGCGCCACGGCGCCAGGCTGTTGCGCTGGAGAGACGACAAGGCACCGGAGGACTGCACGATCGATCAGATCCGGTGAACGGGGCAGGCACCCTATCGATACCGTACCGTCGGCCTCAAAGGCCTCCGCGGCTTTCGCAAATCTCTATCCGACATCTTGTCCGACAGGACTGCGCCGAAGTCACCGGCAGCCTGTCATTT
>DAIMFM010000158.1:0-3345 GCA_036724585.1 Burkholderiaceae bacterium
GCGGAAGGAGCGGGCCATGCCGGCGGCCGCAGCCGTGGAGGCGCGCAGGCTCCGCGTCTCGAGCGCACTCCGGATCGTGCCGATGATGAGGCTCCGCACCAGTCCCGGATCGCGGAAGCGGACCTCGAGCTTGGCCGGATGGACGTTGACGTCGACGAGCCTCGGGTCGAGCGCGAGCGCGAGCACGTAGGCGGGATGGCGCTCGCCGTGCAGGACGTCGGCATAGGCCTGGCGCACCGCGTGCATCAGTACGCGATCGCGCACGAAGCGGCCGTTGACACGGAAGTACTGGCGGTCGGCGCGGGCCCGCCTGGCGGTGGGCAGGCCCAGCAGGCCGTGCAGCCCGTGGGCCTCGTCGCCGCGCCCGAGGACCCGGTGGGCGTCGCGAAAGTCGGCGCCGAGCCCGGCGAGCGCGCGCGCCTGCCAGTCGCCGGCCGGCCACTGCTCGCTGCGGCGGCCGTCGACGACGAGCGCGAAACCGATGCCCGGATGGGCGATGGCGACCCGGCGGAACGCCTCGATGCAATGCGCCGACTCGGTGGCCGCGCTGCGCAGGAACTTGCGCCGTGCCGGCGTCCGGGCATAGAGGTCCGCGACCTCGACCACCGTGCCCCGGGTGCCGGCGGCCGGCGCCAGCGCGCCGGTGTCCGCATCGATGCGCCAGGCGGAATCGGCATCGGCGACGCGGCTTGTGATCGAGACGCTCGCGACCGAGGCGATCGAGGCGAGCGCCTCGCCCCGGAACCCCAGCGAGGCGACCCGTTCCAGCTCGGCGAGCGAGTCGATCTTGCTGGTCGCATGGCGGGTGATGGCGAGCGGCAGCTCCCCCGGCGGGATGCCGACGCCGTCGTCGCTGACGGTGACGCGCCGGATGCCGCCTTCCTCGATGCGCAGCTCGATGCGACTCGCGCCGGCGTCGATGGCGTTCTCGAGCAGTTCCTTGACCACCGACGCCGGCCGCTCGACGACTTCGCCGGCGGCGATCTGGCTCACCAGCAGGTCGGGCAGCGGGACGATCGGCCGGCGCGCGGCAGGAGGAGTCTGCATCGGGCGGATTATACGAGTGAGGCGAATGTCACCGGCCGGTCCGGTCGGCGCGAGTATCATCGCTGCCCATGGACTGGGCGAGCCTCATCGATATCTTCCTGCACCTCGACAAGCACCTCGAAGCGGTGGTGCAGGCCTACGGCGTCTGGGTCTACGCGCTGATGTTCGCGATCATCTTCGTCGAGACCGGCCTGGTGGTCATGCCCTTCCTGCCGGGCGATTCGCTGCTGTTCGTCGCCGGCGCGATCGCCGGCGTCGGCGGCCTCGACATCGGCCTGCTGATCGTGCTGCTCACGGTGGCGGCGATCCTCGGCGATGCGGTCAACTACTCGATCGGCCGCAAGGTCGGACCCAAGGTCTTCGGCTGGGAGCAGTCGCGCTTCTTCAATCGCGCCGCCTTCGACCGCACCCACGCCTTCTACGAGCAGCACGGCCCCATCACCATCGTGGTCGCCCGCTTCCTGCCCTTCGTGCGGACCTTCGCGCCCTTCGTGGCCGGCGTCGCACAGATGCACTACCCGCGCTTCGCCTTCTACAACATCGCCGGCGGCATCCTCTGGGTCGGCGGCCTGGCGACGCTGGGCTACCTGATCGGCAACACCCAGTGGGTGCGCGAGAACTTCTCGCTGGTCGCCCTCGCGATGATCATCGTGCCGGGCCTCCCCGCGGTGTTCGAGGTCGTGCGCCAGTTCCTCAGGAGCCGGCGCGCCCGCCTCGCCGCAGAAGCCCGAGGATCAGGAGCGACGCCTCGAGGGTGAATTCCCCGCGGCCGATCCGCTCGACGAGCGCGTCCGGCGCGAGGCATTCGAAGCCCGCGACCTCGCCGTCGCGGTTGACCGGGGCAAAGCCGGCGTCCAGCACGGCCTCGAAGCCCACGAGATCCTCGACCATGTAGCCCTCGGCGACCGGCCGCGCGATCCGGATGGACGGCCCGTCGCTCCGGCGCAGGGGGGTGGCGGCGGGTACGCCGGCTTCCTCGTCGGCTTCGCGGCGCATCGCGGCGGCGAGCGACTCGATGCGCCGCTCGCCGGCCGCGCCATGGACACCGACCATGCCCCCGGCCAGCGTGTCGCGCCGTCCCGGGTCCACGGCCTTGTCCGGCGCCCGGCGCTGGACCCACATTCCGTGATCGCCGCGCCCGTCATCGGTGCGGCCCTCGCCGGCCCGATCCTCGCCGGCGCGCCAGCCGACCAGGTGGACCGCCAGGGTGCGCAGGCCCAGGACGCGGGCCGCGGATCGCTCGATGCAGCCCAGCATCGTGTCGTCCTCGGCCAGCACCGGCAGGTCCTCGTCGCGCCAGGGGCCCAGCCGCCCGGCGTCGTGCAGGATGCGCGCGATCGCCGCGAGGAGCCCGTCCGTCGTGTCGTCGCCACCGGTCGCGCCGCCCCTGCCGCGCCCGGCTCCGGGGCACAGCGACAGCGCCTGGTCGTCGAGCACGAGGCCGGCGAGCCTGCCCGCCAGCAGGCGGGCATCGTCCGGCTCCACCGAACCGACCGGCCGGCCGGCGATCACGAAGCCGAGCCGCGGACGCAGCGGCGGCCTGGCGGCCATGGCCAGGGCGGCCTCGTGCAGGGCGTGCAGCGTCAGACCCGGCCCCCGTGCGGTGCGGGTGGATGGGCGCGCAGGTAGTTGCGGATGCCGCGGAAGATCGCCTCGGCGACGGTGCGCTGGTAGCGCGGATCGGCCAGCCGGGCCTCTTCCTGCGGATTGCTGATGAAGGCCGTCTCGACCAGGATCGACGGAATGTCCGGCGCCTTCAGCACCGCGAAACCGGCGCGCTCGACATGGGGCTTGTGCACATGCCCGACGCGCCGCAGTTCGCCCAGCACCTCGTTGGCCACCACCTGCGAGTTCAGGATCTGCGACTTGGTGGACATCTCGAGCAGCAGGCTCGCGACCTCGCGGTTGCGCGCGCGCAGGTTGACCCCGCCGATGAGGTCGGCGCGATTCTCGCGCGTGGCGAGCCAGCGTGCGGCGGTGCTGCTCGCGCTGCGGTCCGAGAGCACGAAGACCGAGGCCCCGCGGGCCGTCGGCCTGATGAAGGCATCGGCATGGATCGACACGAAGAGGTCGGCCTGGACCCGGCGCGCCTTGGCCACGCGCGTGCCGAGCGGCACGAAGAAGTCCCCCTCGCGTGTCATGAAGGCGCGCATGCCGGGCTCGGCGGCGATCAGCGCGCGCAGTTCCTGGGCGATGGCAAGGACGACGTCCTTCTCGCGGGTGCCGCGCCGGCCGATCGCGCCGGGATCCTCGCCGCCATGGCCGGGGTCGATCGCGATGGTCGCCAGGCGCGGCGGG
>DAIMFM010000158.1:3463-7280 GCA_036724585.1 Burkholderiaceae bacterium
CGCTCGTTGGACTGCGCCAGGGTTTCGGCCACGGTCGGACCCGGGGCATCGGCCGGTCCCGGCACGGAACCCGGATCGCGTTCGCGCAGCAGCGCGACGAGCGGGTCCTCCGCCTCCTGGACCGGCTCGTCGCCGGCCTGCTCCAGCAGGGCGACGAGCGGGTCGCGCTCGACGAGCGGATGCAGGTCGATCACCAGGCGGTGCTGGTAGTCGCCCACCGGGGTCAGGGTGAACAGCTGCGGCCTGACGGGCTGCTTGAGGTCGAACACCAGGCGCACCACGCCGGGCCGGTTGAGGCCGATGCGCACCCCCGCGATATAGGGATCGTCGGGCCTGACCTTGGCGATGACCTCGCGGATCTGGCCGTCGACATCGATGCCCTCGAGGTCGACCATCAGGCGATCCGGCCCCGTCAGCGTCGCATGGCTGAAGACCGGCTTGCTGTCGTGCTCGAGGGTGACGCGGGTGTAGTCCCGTGCCGGCCAGACCCGCACCGCCATGATGGCGCTGGCCGAGGCGACGGGGACGTCGAGCGCGAACAGTGGCGCGCTCAGCCCGAGCCTGAGGAGCCCGCGGCGCGTGCGGCGTTCAGGCACGCGACACCCCTGGGCCCGCGGGCTTCGAGCCGGGCCAGGCGGGCGCCTTCGTCGTGCGGATCGGGGTCGAGCCGGATCCGCAGGTCGGGCGCAGGCAGTTCCGGGTCGCCCATCTCCGGCCATTCGACCAGGGTGACCGCGGCACCCGCGAAGTACTCGTCGAAACCCGCTTCACGCCACTCTTCGCTCGAGGAGAATCTATAAAAATCAAAGTGGTACAGATCGAACCTCGGCAAATTATAAGGTTCGACGAGCGTGAATGTAGGGCTCTTTACACGGCCGTGGTGGCCCAGGGCGGCGAGCAGGGCGCGGGCGAAAGTCGTCTTGCCCGCGCCGAGGTCGCCCGAGAGATGGATCGAGGTGCCCGGCTCGAGCGCGGTTGCGACGGCAGCGGCGAGCCTGGCCGTGGCGCCCTCGTCGGCGAGCCGGACGTCGAGGACTTGGTCGAATTCCTTGGCGGATGCGGGTTTCGGGGCGGTCATCGTTGCGGGGACGGCGCTTGGGCGATTGCCCGATTATCCCGCCGGACCCGTGCCGGGAGCGCTCGCGGCCCCGCTTTCAGCCGCCCGTAGGCCGGCCGGCCGGCTCGCCATGGGCGCTTTCCCGTGCCCGTGCATGCAGGCGCCGGGAACGGTGCATGGGGGCCGACGGTGTCGCGCACCGGCGACAATGACCCTGCGCGAGGCGAGGAAGGAAACGGGTCCGGACAGCGGGAAGGAAACGGGTCCGGGAAGCGGGTCCGGGAAGCGGGTCCGGCCGCGACGGATGGAAGCGGGTTCAGGCCGCGGCCGGGGCCTGGCGGAAGTGGCCGCCACCGAAGAGGCGGACGACTTCCTCCGGATCGGGCAGGGCCTCGGCGATATGGAGGAAGACGGTCGATTCCTCGGCCTGGTTGTGCGCGAGCAGCACCCGCATCAGCTGGGCGATGAGCCGGCGCGCCTCCTCGCGTTCGTCCGCATGGACCAGGGTGTCGATCTGCCAGAGCTGGTCGCGAAACAGCGCGTGGTCCCGGCTCAGCCGGTCCAGGTCGGGCAGCAGGTCGGGCCGGGCGGCGCGCAGGCGCGGGTAGAGGACGTGCTCCTCGGTATCGACATGGCGCAGCAGCGCGATCGAGCAGGCGGCCAGCGGATGACGCACGATCGGCGAACCGCTCGCCAGCCAGTCGTCGAGCCCGCGCAGGGCGAGCTCGCACAGCCGGTGGTCACGGACGAGGGATTCGTTGATCGGGTGCTGCGCCATGGCCGAAAAATTACACGATCGAAGGCGCCCGCGCACCGTGCACTGCCGCATGATCGCCCGCTCCGCCTGAGGCTGCGCGCATGCCTCATTCGCGGCATGGACGCGGCCGATCCTAGGTCACGAGGCTCAGCCAGAGCGGCAGGCTCACGAGCGAGGCCAGCATCGATACGGTGATCAGGTAGGCGACATACTCGCCGTCGCCGCCCATGCGGGCGGCCAGGATGTAGCAGCTCGTGGCAGTCGGCAGCGAGCAGAACATCAGGCTGATCGCGAATGGCAGCGGCTCGAGCTCGAGCAGCAGCCCGCACAGCAGCGCCACCGTCGGCATGGCGACGAGCTTGACGGCGGTGATCCAGATCGCGAGCGAACGCGAGCTGCGCTTCTCGCGCGCGCCGAGCGCTTCGCTGCGCGAGAGCACGAGCCCGGCGCCGACCGCGATCAGGCCGAGCGCGATGGCGGCGCTGCCGAGGCGCCCGAGCGTGGCGTCGATCACGCCGGGCAGCTGGATGCCGAAGACGTTGCCCGCCAGCCCGGCCACGGTCGCGATGATCAGCGGGTTGCGCAGCAGTTCGCGCACCACCCCGGTGCCGGCATGCTGGGCCAGCGGCAGGACGGCCGCCACGTTGACGGTCGGAACGACGAAGCCGATGAAGACGGCGCACAGGGCGAGGCCCTCCTGGCCGCCGAGCGTCTGCGCGAGTGCGAGCGCGATGTAGGAGTTGAAGCGAAAGCCGCATTGCGCGCCGGAGGCGAAGTGGCGCGGCAGGGGATCGAGCACGGGCCGGGCCAGCCAGGCGAGCGCGATGCCGGCGATCACCGCGACCATGGTATTGGCGACCGCGGGGCCGTCGCGGGCGACCGACAGCGGCGAGCGCAGCAGCGAGGACACCAGCAGCGCCGGGAACAGGATGAAGTAGACGAGCTTCTCGAGGTTGTCCCAGAAGGATCTCGGCCAGCCGCTGGCCCGGCGCAGCACGAAGCCGAGCAGGATCATCGAGATGTCGGGGATCAGCAGGCCGATGGTGTTCACGGGTCGCCCGGGGATGGAGTGCGGGCGCGAGGGGCGCCCTGCGCAAGTGCCGCAGTTTATCGGACACTCGGGGCTCGACGATTTCCAGGCGCGACGCCCCCGGCGGCTCGCCACCGACGATCCATGCCCTCGAAAGCAGTGCTTCCCGATCCCGCCGATGCGCAGCCCGCCGAGCCCTTTCCGGGGGACCAGCGGGCGATCGACGCATTCTGCGAAGCCCTCTGGCTCGAGGACGGGCTGTCGCGCAATACGCTCGCCGCCTATGCCGGCGACCTGCGCGCGGCGGCGCGCTGGCTGCGGGCGACGCATGGCCGTGGCCTGGCCGAGGCGGACGAGGCCGACCTGCTCGCCCTGATCGCCGGGCGCTTCGCCGATTCGCGACCGAGCTCGGCGAATCGCCGCCTGAGCGTCCTGCGGCGCTTCTACCGCCACCTGGTCCGGCAGGGACTGCGCACCGACGACCCGGTGGCGGGCATCCGCTCGGCGCGCCAGCCGCCACGCCATCCGGCGACGCTGTCGGAGCGGCAGGTCGAGGCGCTGCTGGCCGCGCCGCCCGCCGACACCGCCCTGGGGCTGCGCGACCGGGCGATGCTCGAGACGCTCTATGCGACCGGACTGCGGGTCTCGGAGCTGGTCGGCCTGGGCGCCCACTCGGTCGGCCTGGTCGATGGCGTCGTGCGGGTGGTCGGCAAGGGCGACTGGTGCCGCTGGGCGAACCGGCGCGCGCCGCGATCCTCGAGTGGCTGCGACGCGGACGCCCCGAACTGCTGGGGCGCGCGGCGAGCGATGCGCTCTTCGTGACGGTCCGGGGCGAGGCCATGAGTCGGCAGATGTTCTGGAAGATCGTGCGCCGCCATGCGGCCGCCGCCGGCATCGACGCGCACATCTCGCCCCATGTGCTGCGCCACGCCTTCGCCACCCACCTGCTCAACCATGGCGCCGACCTGCGGGT
>DAIMFM010000159.1:0-7275 GCA_036724585.1 Burkholderiaceae bacterium
TGACCGGTGTGCGGCCCAATGCCCAGCCCGATACCCCGCAGTACCACATCGAGATCGACACCGCGGCGGCGGGCGCACTCGGCCTGACGATGGCCGAGATCAACGACACGCTCTCCACGGCCTGGGGCGGTACCTACGTCAACGACTTCATCGACAAGGGCCGGGTGAAGAAGGTCTTCGTGCAGGCGGATGCCCAGTTCCGGATGATGCCGGAGGACCTCGATCGCTGGTACGTGCGCAACGACCGTGGCGAGATGGTGGCGTTCTCGAGCTTCGCCAGCGCGAAGTGGACATCCGGCGCGCCCCGGCTCGAGCGCTACAACGGCCTGCCCGCCCTCGAGATCCTCGGCGAGGCCGCCCCCGGCAAGAGTACCGGCGAGGCGATGGCAGCGGTCGAGCGTATCGCCGCGCAACTGCCGGCTGGCATCGGCATATCCTGGACCGGCCTGTCCTACGAGGAACGCCAGACCGGCGACCAGGCGCCGCTGCTCTACGCGCTGTCGCTGCTGGTGGTTTTCCTGTGCCTGGCCGCGCTCTACGAGAGCTGGTCGATCCCGTTCTCGGTCATGCTGATCGTGCCCCTGGGGATCCTCGGCGCGGTGCTCGCCTCGGCCGGCCGCGGCATGTCGAACGACGTCTACTTCCAGGTGGCGCTGCTCGCGACGGTCGGGCTGTCGGCCAAGAACGCGATCCTGATCGTGGAGTTCGCCAAGGAGCAGGTCGAGCAGGGCCTCGGCCTGGTCGAGGCGACCCTGGCAGCCGTCAAGCTGCGCCTGCGGCCCATCATCATGACCTCGCTCGCCTTCGCGCTCGGCGTGGTGCCGCTGGCCATCGCCACCGGGGCCGGCTCGGGCAGCCAGAACGCGATCGGCACCGGCGTGCTCGGCGGCACCATCGCCGGCACCCTGCTGGGCATCTTCTTCGTGCCGCTGTTCTTCGTCGTCGTGACACGGGTCTTCGGCCGCGACAAGAGCAAACCTGTTGCCGTCGAGCCGACGACCGATGCGTAGGAGCGCCTTCGACATGAAACGACTTTCCCTCGTCGTCATCGCCGCCGCGCTGTCGGCCTGCGCGAGCATGGCGCCGCAGTACGAGCGCCCCGCCGCCCCGGTTGGCCAGGACTGGCCGGATGGCCCGGCCGCGGCGGCCGGGGGGGCCGCCCCGGGTGCCGATGGCGCCGCGACGGCCAGCGCCGACATGCCCTGGCGCGACTTCATCGCCGACGACCGGCTCGAGCGCCTGGTCGACATCGCGCTCGAGCAGAACCGCGACCTGCGGATCGCGGCGCTCGACATCGAGCGGGCGCGGGCGCTCTACCAGATCGAAGGCGCAGCCCGCTTCCCGGCGATCGACGCCACCGGCAGTGGCACTCATCAGCGGATGCCGGCGGACCTCTCCATGACCGGCCAGTCGGCGACTACCCACACCTACGGTGCCAGCGTGGGCATCGCGTCCTACGAACTCGACCTCTTCGGCCGGGTGCGCAGCCTGCGCGATGCCGCGCTCGAGCAGTACTTCGCCACGGGGGAAGCGCGGCGCAGCGTTGCGATCAGCCTGATCGCCGAGATCTCGCGTGCCTGGGTCGCGCTCGCCGCCGACCAGGCGCGGCTCGAGCTGGTGAGCGACACCCTCGCCAATCGCGAGGCGGCCCACAAGCTGGTGGTGCGCAGCCACGAGCTCGGCGTGGCCTCGGCCCTCGACCTGCGCCAGTCGCAGACGACCGTCGAATCGGCACGCGCCGATCTCGCCCGCTTCCAGCGCCTGCTCGCCCAGGACCGCAACGCGCTTGCACTGCTGGTCGGCGCCCCCGTGCCCGCCGAGCTGCTCCCGGGCCCGGATCTCGATCGCGTCGTCGCCGTCACCCGGATCGCGCCCGGCCTGCCTTCCGAAGTCCTGCAGCAGCGGCCCGACGTCGCCCAGGCGGAGCGCCTGCTGCGCGCCGCCAATGCCGACATCGGCGCGGCGCGCGCCAACTTCTATCCGTCGATCGGCCTGACCGCGGGCATCGGCACGGCCAGCAGCGAGCTCTCGGGCCTGTTCGACGGCGGTTCGGGCACCTGGAACTTCATCCCCTCGATCCGCATGCCGATCTTCGATGGCGGGCGCAACCGCGCCCTGCTCGAAGTGGCCGAAGTCGACCGCGACATCGCGGTGGCCCGCTACGAGCGGGCCGTCCAGTCGGCCTTTCGAGAGGTCGCCGATGCGCTGGCGCAGCAGGGCACGATCAACGACGAGATCGCTGCGCAGACGGCGCTGCTCGAGGCGACCACCGAAGCCAACCGTCTGGCCGACCTGCGTTTCCGCCAGGGCGTCGACAGCTACCTGGCGGTGCTCGATGCGCAGCGCTCGCTCTACGCGGCCGAGCAGGGCCTGATCGAACTGCGGGCGGCGCGCAGCGCCAACCTCGTCACCCTGTACCGGGCGCTGGGCGGTGGCTGGAGCGCGGCGGACGAGGTCGACCATGCGGGCATACCGGCGGGGCTGGAATCGAGCACCGCCAACCACCGGTGAGGCGGCGATGAATCCCGAACCACTGGCCGGGCCCGAGTGCGAGGACATCTCGCCGGCCGAGATGCGCCGCCGTCAGATCCTCGATGCGGCCGCCGCCTGCTTCGCCCGGCGCGGCTTCCATGCGGCGAGCATGGCCGAGATCGCCCGTACCTTCGGCATGAGCGCGGGCCACATCTACAATTACTTCGCCAGCAAGGAAGCGATCATCGAGGCCCTGGTCGAGCGCGACCTCGAGACCGCCCTGTGCCACATCGAGCGCTTGCGCAGCGCCGCCGAGATCAACCAGGCCATGGTCGCCGGGGTCGCCGAAGGCGTACAGAACACGGTGGCGCGGTCCTCGCTCGACCTCGAGATCGTCGCCGAGGCGGCCCGCAACCCCAGCGTTGCCGCCATGGTGCAGGCCATGGACGCGGCCGTGCGGGCGCGCCTCAAGGAAGTCATCGGCGCCGTCGATCCCCAGGCTGGCGGGGTCGACGAGCGCGAACTCGAGGCGAGGATCGAACTGATGCTCGCCATCTTCGATGGCCTGACCGTTCGGGTGGTCCGCAATCCGGGCTTCGATCGCGACGGCGTGGTCCGCGCGATGCAGAACGTCGTCCGGGGGATTTTCGGGGAGCAGGTTTTCGGGGAGTAGGATCGGCGCGATGGAATACCGCGACTATTACCAGGAACTCGGCGTGGAGCGCGACGCGTCGGCCGACGAGATCCGCAAGGCCTATCGCAAGCTCGCGCGCAAGTACCACCCCGACGTCAGCAAGGAGCCCGATGCCGAGGACCGCATGCGGGCCGTGAACGAGGCCTATGCGGTGCTCTCCGACCCGGAGAAGCGGGCCGCCTACGACCAGATCGGGATGGCCGGGCATGCCGGCGAGGAATTCCGTCCGCCCCCCGACTGGGGCGCCGGTTTCGAGTTCTCCGGCCACCCCGGCCAGGGCGTCGGCGCCGAGGAGTTCAGCGAGTTCTTCTCCAGCCTCTTCGGCCGGGCGCCGCGGGGTGCTTCCGCCGCCGGCGGCCATCGCATGCGCGGCAGCGACCATCACGCGCGCGTCATGGTCGACCTCGCCGACGTCTACGAGGGCGCGACGCGCTCGATCAGCCTGCGCGGGGCGCGCATCGACGATTCCGGCCGGGTCGTCAGCGAAGAGCGGACGCTGCAGGTCGCGATCCCCAAGGGCATCGTCGAGGGGCAGCACATCCGGCTCGCCGGCCAGGGCGGCCCCGGGCTCGGCGGAGGCCCGCCGGGCGACCTCTACCTCGAGGTGCACTTCACACCGGACGAGCGCTATCGGGTCGAAGGCCGGGATGTCTACCAGTCGGTTCCGGTAGCGCCCTGGGAAGCGGCGCTGGGCGCCGAGATCGACGTATCCACGCCCTCCGGCACCGTCCAGGTCAAGGTGCCGCCGGGCTCGCAGGCGGGACGCAAGCTGCGGCTGCGGGGCCGGGGCATCCCGGGCAATCCGCCCGGCTCCCTCTATCTCGAACTGAAGCTCGTGCTGCCGCCGGCCAATACCGAGCGCGCGCGCAAGCTCTACGAGACCATGGCGCGCGAGATGGCCTTCGATCCGCGCGCGGCCAGTGGAGGCTGACATGGCAGAAGATCGCGTACTGACCGGCATCGTGGTCGACGAACAGACCCTGACCGTCGACGAGCTGGCGCGGGCATGCGCCGTGGAGCGGCAATGGGTGGTGGTGAGGGTCGAGGCCGGCCTGCTGGGCGCCGCGGCCGGCAGCAAGCCGCGCGACTGGCGCTTCGCCAGCAGCGAACTGGCCCGGGCCCGGCGCATGGCCGCACTCGAGCGCGACTTCGATGCCAACGAGGAGCTGGCTGCGCTGGTGGCCGACCTGATCGAGGAAGTACAGAGACTGCGGGCGCAGCTGCGCGGCGGTTGAAAGAGAACGGGCGGCGCCGGTGGAGCGGCGTCGCCCGTCTGCCCAGGCACGGGCTTGCTGCTTACTGGTAGTCGCTCGCGATCGAGACCGAGTACGGATCGACCCCGGCGGCCGATGGCGTGCCCGTCGCCTGGAGCGTCCCGTCGCCGCCGATCTCGAAGCGCGACACGTTGTTGTCGAGCATGTTGGTGACGTAGACGTAGATGCCCCGGCTGTCCACCGTGATGGAGGACGGGTAGTTGCCGGTCGCCACGGTCGCCGGCACCAGCGGCGTGAGCGCGCCGTCCGCGCCGATGCTGAACTGCGAGACCGAGTTGCCGGCGCGGTTCAGGACGTAGGCGTAGCGTCCGTCCGGATCGAAGGCCACCGCGATCGGGATGCTGCCGGTCGCGACACTCGGCACCGCCAGGGGCGCGAGCGCGCCGTTGGCGTCGAGACTGAACTGGGACACGGTGTCGTCGCCACGGTTCACGGAATAGGCGAAGCGTTCCGTCGGGTCCACCGCGACGAAGATCGGATTGGCGCCCGCGGGTGCGGTTGCGGGCGTCATGGCCGCCAGTGCGCCATCGGCGCCGATCGTGTACTGCGAAATCGACGCCCCCTGGAAATCGGCGACATAGGCGTAGCGGCCGCCCGGGTCCACCGTGATCGACTGCGGATTGCTTCCGGTGGCGACACTCGGCACGGCCATCGGCGCGAGCCGTCCGTCGGCCCCGATCGCGTACTGCGTGACGGTGTTGTCGTGGAAGTTCGATACGTAGGCCGCGTTTCCGCCCGGTGCGAGCGCGATGAACGAGGGTCCGTTGTTGGTCGTCACGCTGGCGGGGGCGAGCGGCGAGAGCGCGCCGTCGGCGCCGATCGCGAACTGCGAGATGGAGTTGCTCGCGGCGTTGGTCACGTAGACGAAACGACCGTTCGGATGGACCGCCACCGAGTTGGGCTCCATTCCGGTCGCGACGCTGCCGCCGGTGACCGGCGTGAGCGCGCCGGTGGCGGCGTCGATCGCGTACTGCGACAGGGTGGCGCCATTGAAGTTGGCCACGTAGGCGTACTTCGGCACGTTGTGGGGCAGGCAGGTGAACACGATGTCATCCACGTCGCTGCCCGCGGTCCCGGAGCCGTTGGCGACCAGGCAGGTCTGGTTCGCGAACTGCAGGGACTGCACGCGGGCATCGTAGGGGCTTCCCTCGGCCACCGGCGTGGGAAAGCTGAAGCTGCCGTTGCCGGGGACGACCACCGTATCGGCGGCATTGTTCTGCAGCACGGCGCTGCCCTTGAGTCCCGACACCATGCCGGAGACCGTGTAGGTCGGGGTGGGCGTGCTCCCGCCACCGCCGCCGCCGCAGGCCGACAGCACCGAAACGGCGCCGGCCAGCGCGAGTGCCAGGGAAAGGGTTTGCGGCTTTACAGTCATCGTCGTTCCTTCAGTCCTCGTCCAATGGGCGCGATCGCCCATCCGTGCAGGCACCGGTCGCGTCCGCGGCGTTGCCGTCGGCGTTCCGTGCGGTCCTGCGCTCGCGCTCATTGTCGCGAGCGTGTCCCGCATGGGGATGTACAAAGTCATGGAAGCGCATCGATCGAGTCGCGCGACACGGAACTAGGTCACGGAACGCCCTAGATTGCGGCCGGCGCCGATGGACGGCACCTTGCGAAGCAGGGCGGGCCGACGCGCGGGATCAGCGCGCGGCGTGCTGGTCCCGCTCCCGCGCCAGGCCTTCCAGCGCGATCCTGTCGCGCGCGGCCCGCTCGGCGATGGCCGGAACGGCGGCGAAATGGCGCCGCAGGAGGTCCATGATGCGCAGGGCGGGCGCGAGCAGGCCGTGTTCGTTGAAGAGGTGGATGCCGAGCCTGCGGATCTCGTCCGCAAGCTGGCGGCTGGCGCCGTGGTCGAGGCCGCGGGCGGTGGCATTGAGCTGGATCGGACGCGCGACCCCGTTCCAGTTCGCCACGACGATGTCGAGCGCCTCGAGCTGCGCAGCGAGTTCCTCGGGGCGCGACGCCGCCGTGATCGTGATCTCGTCGACGAGCCGGGTGATGTTCTGCGCCTCGGCGGGCAGGAAGCCGTGAGCGGCCTCGGCTTCGAACCGGTCGACGAGCGCCTCGAGGAAGTCCGGGGCCCTGCGTTGGCCGCTGGCCGTCGCGCCATCCGCGATGTCGGTCATCACCCGGACCAGCGTCGCCGAGGGCAATGACTCGAGCTTTTCATCGATCGTG
The DNA here is from genome assembly GCA_036724585.1 of Burkholderiaceae bacterium. GTDB lineage: Bacteria > Pseudomonadota > Gammaproteobacteria > Burkholderiales > Burkholderiaceae_E > JAMLIN01. The sequence goes on from DAIMFM010000159.1 coordinate 6,616, forward strand.
TCCACGTAGTACCGGCTGCGCTGGTCGAGCTCGGGCTGCACCGTCTCGGGCGCGGGCAGGGGCGCGAAGCCCGACGCCGCGCGATCGGCGTTGATCTCGTCGAACACCACCTGCGCGTCGAGCTGACCGACCAGGCTGCCGAGGTCGCGCACGAGCGCCGCCAGCGCCTCGGGGCGCGCCGCACCGTCGATGGCACGGAGCGCCGTGGCCAGCAGGTTGAGATGCGCGAGCGTCGCCAGCACGGGCTCCTCGCGGATCGCCAGCGGGTTGCGCTGCACCTCGTCGAGCAGGCGCGCCGCGTCGGCCGGCGCGATGCCGGGCAGCCACTCGATCTCCGAGACGAGCCGGGAATTCGGATGGGTCAGCGCCGTACGCGCCTCGCGACTGGCGTCTTCGCCGATGTCGCGGAGACGGGCCTGCGCCAGCTCACCGATGCGGCGACGACTGTCGTGCGTGGAGGCCCCGAGGATCGCGAAGGGCGACTCGACCAGCGATTTCGGCGCGCCCCTGGGCATGGGTGGGCCGGGATGGGCGTCGGGCGCCTCGAACCTCTCGGCCGCTTCCGGCGCAGCGGGGGCTGCGGGCGCGGGTGCGGGCGCGGGCGGCGGCGCAGGGCGGGCTGCCTCGGACGACGGGCGCGCGGTCGGCGCATAGGCCGCG
>DAIMFM010000160.1:0-7271 GCA_036724585.1 Burkholderiaceae bacterium
CCCAGCCGGGCCCCGCGGCTGCCGAAACGGCCGCGGCGGGCGACGCGGCGGGCACCGCGCCCGATCCGGTCGCCGCCGCGCGCGACGCCCCCGTTCCGCAAGGCTCCTCGCCCACCGGGGCGCCAGCCGTGGCGGGCGCGACCGAAGCCGCGCCGCCGGACGCTGGGCCGGGCCCGGGCGCAAGCACGGGCACGATCGCGTCCGCGGCCCAGTCCACCGCGGCCGCCGGAGTCCCGGAGTCGAGCCTGATGATGATCTTCGATGCCGAATGCTGGGTCGAGGTCAGCGACGCCCAGGGCAAGCGCCTCGTCTATGGCCTGCAGAAGCCGCGCACCAGCCTGTCGCTCGATGTCCCCGGGCCGGTCTCCGTGCTCATCGGCAATGCCGATGCGGTCACCATGACGCGCGGCGGCGAGCCGGTCGACGTCAGGTCGCAGGCCCGGGACGGCGTCGCCAGGTTGCGCCTCGAATGAACATGTCCGAAAGCTGCCAGCCAGCCCCCGCGGGCGTGGGCGCCCGGCGCGCCTGCCGCAGCGCGGTCGTCCGATGGGGCGACCGCCGCGTGGTGGTGGGGGGCGACGCGCCCGTCGTGGTCCAGTCGATGACCAACACCGATACCGCGGACGCGATCGCGACCGCGATCCAGGTCAAGGCGCTCGCGCAGGCCGGTTCGGAGCTCGTGCGCATCACCGTCAACTCGGCCCAGGCGGCCGCGGCGGTGCCGGCGGTACGCGAGCAACTCGACCGCATGGGCGTCGATGTTCCGCTGGTGGGCGACTTCCACTACAACGGCCACAAGCTGCTGACCGAACATCCCGAGTGCGCGCGGGCCCTGTCCAAGTACCGGATCAATCCGGGCAACGTGGGCGCGGGCAGGCGCCGCGACGACAATTTCTCGAAGATGATCGAGGTCGCCTGCACCCACGACAAGCCGGTGCGTATCGGCGTGAACTGGGGCAGCCTCGACCAGCGGGTCCTTGCCCGCATGATGGACGAGAACGCACGGCGCGAGCGTCCCTGGGACGCCGCGCAGGTCATGCGCGAGGCGCTTGTGGTGTCGGCGATCGAAAGCGCATCCCAGGCGGTGGCCCTCGGCCTGTCGCCCGATGCGATCGTGCTGTCGGCGAAGGTCTCCGCGGTCCAGGACCTCATCGCGGTCTATCGCGAGCTCGCCGGGCGTTGCGACTATCCGCTGCACCTCGGCCTGACCGAGGCCGGCATGGGCAGCAAGGGGATCGTCTCGTCGGCCGCCGCGATGGCCGTGCTGCTGCAGCAGGGCATCGGCGACACCATCCGGGTCTCCCTCACGCCGGAGCCGGGTGGCGACCGCACGCGTGAAGTGGTCGTGGCGCAGGAGTTGCTGCAGTCGATGGGCTTGCGTGCCTTCGCACCCCTGGTCGTCGCCTGCCCCGGCTGTGGCCGGACCAGCAGCACCTTCTTCCAGGAGCTCGCCGATCGCATCCAGCGATTCCTGCGCGAGCAGATGCCGACCTGGCGCCAGCGCTATCCCGGGGTGGAGACGATGCAGGTGGCGGTGATGGGCTGCGTGGTCAACGGGCCGGGCGAGAGCCGGCACGCCGACATCGGGATCTCCCTGCCGGGCTCCGGCGAGGCGCCGGTCGCGCCGGTCTTCGTCGACGGCGAACGCTCGGTCACGCTCAAGGGCGAGCGGATCGCCGAGGAGTTCCAGGCCATCGTCGAGGACTACGTGGCGCGCCGCTATGGCGGGGCCTTGCAAGAGAACCCGTGAACCCATCCGAGCGCCGGGAATCCCTGCTCCCCGGTCCGACCAGGCAATGAGCAAGTCCGAGAAAATCAGGGGCGTGCGGGGCATGAACGATGTCCTGCCCGCCGAAGCACACTGGTGGCGCCGGCTCGAGGAAGCCGTCGCCGGCGCCATGGCCGCCTACGGCTACCAGCGCATCCGTACGCCCATCGTCGAGCCCACGGGACTGTTCGTGCGCGGCATCGGCGAAGTCACCGACAACGTCGAGAAGGAGATGTACTCCTTCATCGATTCGCTCAATGGCGAGGCCCTGACCCTTCGCCCCGAATGTACCGCCAGCGTCGTGCGGGCGAGCATCGAGCACAACCTGCTGTACGACGGGCCCAAGCGGCTGTGGTACAGCGGGCCGATGTTCCGCCACGAGCGTCCCCAGAAAGGGCGCTACCGACAGTTCCACCAGGTGGGCGCCGAGGCCCTCGGCTTCGCCGGGCCGGATGCCGACTGCGAGATCATCCTGCTGTGCCAGCGGCTCTGGGACGACCTGGGCCTGACGGGGGTCTCGCTCGAGATCAACTCGCTCGGCCAGTTGCCGGAGCGCATCGCGCATCGCGAGGCCCTGGTCGCGTATTTCGAGACGCATGTCGACGAGCTCGACGCCGATGCCCGGCGCCGGCTGCATTCCAATCCGCTGCGCATCCTCGACACCAAGAACCCGGCGATGCAGGCGCTCGTCGAAGGCGCGCCACGGCTCTCCGATTTCCTCGGCACGGAGTCGCGGGCCCATTTCGAGTCCCTGCAGGCCATGCTGCGGGCGCAGAACGTCCCGTTCCGGCTCAACCCGCGGCTGGTGCGCGGTCTCGACTACTACAATCTGACCGTCTTCGAATGGGTTGCCGACGGGCTCACCGTCTGCGGCGGCGGACGCTACGATCCGCTGGTCGAGATGCTCGGCGGCAAGCCGGCGCCGGCCTGCGGCATGGCGCTCGGGGTGGAGCGGATCATCGAGCTGATGCGCGCCCACTCGGACGTGGGGGCGGATCCGGCGTGCGATGTCTACGTCGTCCACCAGGGCGAGGCGGCCGCGCCGATCGCGCTCGCGCTGGCCGAAAGGCTGCGCGACCGTGGCCTGGACGTGATCCTGCATTGCGGGGGCGGCAGCTTCAAGTCGCAGTTCAAGCGGGCCGATGCCTCCATGGCGACCGTGGCGCTGGTCATCGGCGAGGACGAGGCGACGGATTCCAAGGTGGGCGTGAAATGGCTCCGCGAGGACGGGGCGAGCCAGCAGCACGTAGCGCTGGCGGACATCGACGAATGGCTGATCGACCGGATGAGCGGGACGATCGACGACCAGGCAGAGGACGACTGAAGATGGCTTACAACCCGGCGGACGAGGAACAGCTCGAGGAGTTCAAGGCGTTCTGGCGCAAGCATGGCAACACGATCCTCACGGTCGTCACCGTCGTGCTCCTGGCCATCGCGGCCTGGCGCGGCTGGGCGTGGTACGAGGCGAACCGCTCGGTCAAGGCCGCGGTCGTCTACGACCAGCTGCAGGTGGCGGTCGACGAGGGCGATGCCGACCGTATCCGCTCGACCGCCCAGGTGCTGCGCGACGACTTCTCCGCCACGGCCTACGCGGCCATGGGAGCGCTGGTCGCCGCCCGGGCCCAGGCTGCCGGTGGCGCCGACGACGCCGCCGCCGAGAACCTGCGCTGGGTCGTCGAAGAGGGCGACGACGAGGTCTTCGTCCTCGTGGCGCGCCTGCGCCTCGCGTCGGTCCTGATCGAGGAAGAGGCCTGGGACGAGGCGGCCCGGGTCCTCGATGTGGAGGTTCCCACCGCCTTCGCGGGCCTGTACGCCGATCGCCGTGGCGACCTCGCGATGGCGCAGGGCCGGACCGACGAAGCGCGCGAGGCCTATGCCAAGGCCCTGGAGACGCTCGGCCCGGCCACATCGATCGCGCGCCTCGTCCAGCTCAAGCTCGACTCCCTCGGACCCGACGGGACCGGATCGTGAACCGGCGCGGATTCGTCGCGGCCGGGGCCGCGCTGGCGCTGGCGGCGTGCTCGTCCGGCCGCAAGATCCCCGATCTTCCCGGCCTGGCGGCCGAGCGCGGCGTGATGCGCTGGTCGGTCGATCTCGAGGGGGGCGGCTACGGCTTCGCGCCGGCGATCGTCGGGGACCGCGTCTACGCCGCCGGAAGCGAGGGCGAGCTGGCGCGCATCGCGCTCGACCGCGGCACCATCGACTGGCGCATCGATACCGATGCCGAGCTGATCACCGGAGTCGGGGCGTCGCCCGGCCTGGTCGCGGTGACCGACGAGGACGGGGTGCTGCGCGCCTTCGACGATGCCGGCGAGCTGCGCTGGCAGGCGGCGCTCGGCGCCGAGGCGGTTTCGGTTCCTGCGCTCGATGCCGACGTGCTGGTGGTCAGGGGCAGCGACAACCGGGTGTTCGCCTTCGACGCCTACACCGGACGCCGGCGCTGGGTGTATACCCGCCAGAATCCCCCGCTGGTGCTGCGCCAGACCAACCGGGCGCTGCTCGACGGCGCGACTGCCTACGTCGGCCTGCCGGGGGGGCGGCTCGTGGCGCTCTCGACCGAGACCGGCGCCCTGCGCTGGGAGTCCGCGATATCGCTGCCCAGTGGCTCGAACGAGATCGAACGGATCGCCGACGTCCTCGGCGAGCCGGTCCTGGTTGGCCGCCAGGTCTGCGCCGGCAGCTACCAGGGGCGGGTGGGCTGCGTCGACGCCGGCACGGGCCGGCCGCTCTGGAACCGGGATATCTCCGCGGTGGGCGCCATCGACTTCGACGGGCGCAGGCTGGTCGCGGTCGACACCCGGGGCCGGGTCCATGCCCTCAGCGACACCGGCGAGCCGATCTGGATGCAGGAGGGCTTCACCGGGCGCCTGCTCGGCGCGCCCACCCTGGTCGGCGAGGCCGTGGCGCTCGGCGACGAGGAGGGTTACCTGCACTGGCTCGCGCTCGACGACGGCCGGCTGATCGGCCGGGTCCGGATCGCCGGCAGCGCCATCGTCTCGGCGCCGCGTCGGGCCGCGGGACTGGCGATCGTGCAGACGGTCCGCGGGCGGGTCGCCGCGGTCGGCCTCGACTGAGCCTGCGGGCGCCGCGATGTCCCTGTTGCCGGTCATCGCCCTCGTGGGACGGACGAACGTCGGCAAGTCGACGCTGTTCAACCGCCTGACCCGGAGTCGCTCGGCCCTGGTGGCCGACGTGCCCGGCCTGACCCGGGACAGGCAGTACGGGCGCGGGCGCATCGGTGATCGTCCGTTCATCGTGATCGACACGGGCGGCTTCGAGCCCGACGCGAAGTCCGGCGTCTATGCCCAGATGGCGCGCCAGACGCGGCAGGCCGTCGTCGAGGCCGACATGGTGTTCTTCGTCGTCGATGGCCGCGAAGGCCTGACCGCGCACGACGAAGAGATCGCGGTCGAGCTGCGCAAGCGCGCCCAGCGAGTGGTGCTGGTGGTGAACAAGGCCGAGGGACGGCCCCGCGAACAGGTGGTGGGCGAGTTCCATGCGCTGGGCCTGGGCGACCCGGTGGCGGTCTCGGCCGCGCATGGCGACAACGTCCGCTCGCTGGTCGAGATGGCGCTCGAGACCATCGCGCCGGCCGCCGCGGCGCAGCCCGGACCCGTCGAGGCGTTCGACCCGCCCGAGGCGGGCACGACACCCGATGGGGACGATGCCACCGCCGGGCCCGCACGGCCGCGCCGGGCCCGGATCGCGGTCGTGGGCCGACCCAACGCCGGCAAGTCGACGCTCATCAACACGCTGCTCGGCGAGGAGCGCCTGGTGGCGTTCGACCAGCCCGGCACGACGCGCGACGCCGTCGCCGTCGACTTCGATCGCGGCGGGCGTCCCTATACCCTCGTCGACACCGCCGGGATCCGCCGGCGCGCCAGGGTCAAGGAGACCGTCGAGAAATTCTCGGTGGTCAAGACGCTGCAGGCGATCGAGGATTCCAATGTCTGCATCCTGATGCTCGACGCTTCCGAGGGCATCGCCGACCAGGATGCGAGCATCGCCGGCTACCTGCTGGAGGCGGGGCGGGCGCTCGTCGTCGCGGTCAACAAGTGGGACAGCATCGGCGCCGGCGAGCGCGAGCGGATCCGCAGCGAGTTCGACCGCAAGCTGCATTTCCTGCGATTCGCCCGTGTGCACTACGTCTCTGCGCTCGAGGCCACGGGGATCGGGGCCCTGATGCGATCCGTCGACGAGGCCCATGCGGCGGCGATGAGCAAGCTGTCCACCCCGCGGCTGACGCGGGCGCTGCACGAGGCGGTCGAACGCCAGCAGCCCGCGCGTCGCGGCCCGGTGCGACCCAAGATGCGCTATGCCCACCAGGGTGGCCAGAATCCGCCGATCATCGTGATCCACGGCAGCGCCTTGCAGCATGTCACCGAGGCCTACCGCCGCTACCTCGAGGGCTGGTTCCGCGACCATTTCGGCCTGGTCGGAACGCCGTTGCGCGTGGAGTTCCGCTCGGGCAGCAATCCCTACGCGGGCTGAGCGCTTGAAAACGGGCGCGCGGGCCGCAATTTCAGTTAAAGTGCGATCGGATGTCCCCGGTCGGCAGGGGATCGTCTCCTCGATCACGAAAAACGAGCGCTACGGAGCCGCCATGAGCAACAAAGGGCAACTATTACAAGACCCGTTCCTGAACCTGCTTCGCAAGGAGCATGTTCCCGTCTCGATCTATCTCGTCAATGGCATCAAGCTCCAGGGCCAGATCGAATCCTTCGATCAATACGTCGTGTTGCTCCGCAATACCGTCACCCAGATGGTCTACAAGCACGCCATTTCCACTGTCGTTCCGGGCCGGCCGGTCCAGTTCCAACCTGAGAACACCGAAAGCTGACCCAATCAAGCAATGAATTCCGCTGCCTGCTGGTACGGGTAGCACTCGGCCCTGCCATTCCCGACGAGCAGGACCTCGACGAACTCGCGGCGCTGGCCGAATCGGCGGGATTCGCCGTGGCCGGTCGCCGTGCCTGCCGCCGGTCGCGTCCCGATGCCGCCCTGTATATCGGCGCCGGCAAGGCCGACGAGATCGCCGAGCAGCTCGCCGCGACCGACGCCGGGCTCGTGATCTTCGACCACGAACTGAGTGCCGTGCAGCAGCGCAACCTCGGCGAACGCTGGGGCGTACCGGTGCTCGATCGTACCGAGCTCATCCTGGACATCTTCGGCCGGCGCGCCCGCAGCCACGAAGGCAAGCTCCAGGTCGAGCTCGCGCGGCTCGAGCACCTCTCGGCGCGCCTGGTCCGCGGCTGGACCCACCTCGAGCGCCAGCGTGGCGGCATCGGCGTGCGCGGCGGTCCGGGCGAGAAGCAGATCGAGCTCGATCGCCGGCAACTCGGCGCGAGGGTCCGTCGCCTGCGCGCCGACCTGGAGCGCATCCGGGGCCAGCGTCGCAACCGGCGCCGTGCGCGCGAGCGCAACGCAGCCTTCAAGGTGTCCGTCGTCGGCTACACAAATGCCGGCAAGTCGACGCTGTTCAATCGGCTGACCGGGGCTGGCG
>DAIMFM010000161.1:0-7258 GCA_036724585.1 Burkholderiaceae bacterium
TGCGGCTGATGCCGAGGCTGCTGCGGCCGGGTCCACGAACCAGATCTGGACCGGCAGCTTCAGCGGCGGCGTCGCCATGTCGAACACGGGCGGCATCAGCAACCTGCAGATGACGACCGGCTTCAACAACGTGCAGCAGAACTCCGTGTCCATCGCGGCGCAGGCGTTCTTCGGCACCGACGCCGGCGGCGAGCCGTAATACTCGCAACACAATCGGTCGGCGGATTTCGGTCCGCCGACCCCTTTTTTCTTTGATTTCCTTTGCCTGAGTAGTTGTGACGGCCGCAATCCGATCGCGGTTGTGCTTGCGCGTTTCTGAAAATACCCGAGCATGAACAAGATTTAATCGAAAGATACGGCTTCGTAATTTGAGAATTTCAAACAGGCCGGCCATTCTCCTGGAATTGGAGACTCCAGCCGGGCCCCCCGGCAGCACAAACCGAGGATCGGGGAACGCCGTCATGAAGACCGGAATGCTCGCAGGACTGGCGATGGCCGCTTTGCTGCTCGGCAGCGCTGCCCAGGCGAACGAGCTCGAGCCGTCAGCGGCGGCGGACGAGCTGGCCTTCGCCGCGGACGGCGAAGACGGCATGGTCCCCATGGACAGCGCGGCGCTGTCGGAGGCCACTGGCGGCTTCGCGGTGCAGATCTCCGACACCGATCAGCAGACCACTTTCACCGACAATCCGGTGACGGTCGACAATGGCGGCCAGATCAATACCGGCGGCATTCTGGCGCTGAACGCCAATTCCGGCGGCATCACCACGACGATGCTGAACACCGGCAACAATGTCAGCTTCCAGAACAGCACGACGCTGAACATCTATCTGGACGCGGCGCAGTAGGCCGGTCCGGTCCGAAGGCGCGACGACGAAGATGCACGGGTCGGGAAAGGGCGTCATGCGGGTCCTGAAGCGCCGGGCCATTCTCGGAATCGCTCTGATGGCGGCGCTGGGCGCCTCCGACGCCATGGCGGACATGCAGCTGACCGGCTTCGGCGGCTCGTTCAACGTGCCCGTGGTCAGCATCCGGGAGGGCCGCTTCCAGACGGTGATCCGCCAGCAATACGACTTCTCCTGCGGCTCGGCGGCGCTGGCGAGCCTGCTCGCCTTCCATTACGACCGGCCGACCACCGAGGAAGAGACCTTCACCTCGATGTACCAGGCCGGCGACCAGGAGAAGATCCAGCATCAGGGCTTCTCCCTGCTCGACATGAAGGCATATCTCGCCCGCATCGGCCTGACCGCGGACGGCTTCCGCATGACGCTCGACAAGCTCGAGGAGATCGGCGTGCCCGTGATCACGCTGATCAACATGCGCGGCTATCGCCATTTCGTGGTGATCAAGGGCGTGCGCGACGGCGAGGTGGTCGTCGGCGATCCGGCGCTCGGGGTGCGCATCTACAAGACCGAGGAGATCGAGGCCATGTGGAGCGGGGTGGTCTTCCTGGTCCGCAACGACGCCCGTCTCGCGCGCTCGTATTTCAATCACCACCGCGACTGGCGGGTGCGGCAGAAGGCGCCGTTCGGAACGGCGCTGACCCGGGATTCGCTCGCCAACTTCACGCTGTTCAGCACCTTCCTGCCGAACGAGTTCTAGGGGGGTCATCCGATGCGGAACCATGTCCCCGGACAGACGATCGGTAGGCCCGTCGCGCGCCGCGGCGGCGGCATGGTTCTCGCCGTGCTGCTCGGTACCACGGTCATGAGCGGCGCCGCGACCACCGCGGCCTGGGCCACCGTCGCCGGCGACGACCTGGTGGACGTGAGCGGACTGACGCAGATCACCGAGAACGAGATGTCGGAGCTGCGCGGCGGCTTCAATCTCGGTCCCTGGAACATCGATTTCGGGCTGGTGATCAAGACCGCCATCAACAACGTCCAGGTCCTGCAGACCACGTTCAACATTCCGGACATCGGCCAGATCAGCGATCTCTCCTTCAAGTTCCTGCACGACAACACCCCGCCGAGCAGCGGGAGCCAGGCGCCGGCGCAGGGCGCGAGCCAGGCCGCCGAGACGGGCGGACCCCAGCCGCCCGCGGCACCGCCCGCGACCGGGACAGGCTCCCCGGACCCGGCCGGCCAGGTGGTCGCGGCGGTACAGAACTCCGTGCCGGAGCCGCCGCCCCAGAGCTTCGACAGCCTGAACGAGGCGATCGAGAGCACCGTGCAGACCGGAATCACCCCTTCGGACGCCGGCACATCGCCGAATGCGACTCCGTCGCCGCCGACCGGCGATCCGGCGCCCCATCCCGACGCGGACAGCACGTTCACTCCGCCGCCGGCCCCCCTCACGGTGGCGGAAATTGCCAATGGCGTCGTGATCTCGAACGGGATGGGCACCGAGATCGTCCAGCAGGTCATGGACGGGGTGATGACCCAGATCGTGAATCAGGCGAACGGGATCGAGATCAGCCACACGACCGAGATGAACGTCTTCGTGCACAACTTCTCGCAGGTCGTGAGCCAGGCATCCGCACGGAGCGCGTTCGACGCGCTCGCCATGCAGGCAGTCATCAACAACCCGCTGCTCGGGCAATAGAGGCGCGCGGTTCGTAGCAGACACAGGTATTCTAATAGGACCATTACCTGTGACAGGTCTGCAACTTCGGTGAACCGCCGGCCGGCGCGGACAAAAAACCTTTTGCCCGATTCGCCTCGAATGTTAGGGTCTTGCATCGCTTAGGGGGCGAGGTGCAGGCAGTGCACGTACGCAGGGGGCGGCTGGTTGCCGGTGCAGCGGCCGCGGTTATCGGTACGAGTCTTGGCGGCGCCGTGTCCGCCGAGGATCTTCAGACCGCCGGCCAGGCGGCCGGAGATGCCGTCGTCACGCAGGACGATCTGCGCGAGATCCTCGATCTTCTCGATCAGCAGAAGAAGAAGCTCGCGGCGCAGGAAAGCGCGCTGGCCGAGCAGCAGAGAGTGATCGCCGAGCAGCAGACGCAGCTGGATCATCTGAAGGTCCAGCTCGGCCAGCCGGTCCAGCCATCCCTGGTGCCCGTCGCCTACAATCTCGGCCCGATGGGGACGCCGCCCGATCCCGGCGCGGGCATCCTGCGCATCCAGGAGGGGGCGGAGCCGGTGGGCGAGGCGCCGCCCGACGTGGAGGAGGAGCGGCCGGAGATCGCCATCATCCCCGATCAGGGCGGCGTGCTGACGCGCAAGGGCCAGCTGGTGATCGAGCCGGGGCTCGAATACGCCCATTCGGACAACAACCGCTTCTTCTTCCAGGGCTTCGAGATCGTCGACACGATCCTGATCGGGTTCATCGAGGCGACCGAGGCGGACCGGGACACCATTACGGCGAGCCTCGCGGCGCGCTACGGGGTCACCAACCGGTTCGAGATCGAGGCGAAGGTGCCGTTCCTCTATCGCCGGGACCGCACCACCACGACCGACATCGACGGCGTGACCGCGCCCTTCACCTCGAACATCGAGGGCTATGGGCTCGGCGACGTCGAGGTCGCCGGCCACTACCAGATCAACGACGGCACCGGCGGCTGGCCCTATTTCGTCGGCAATCTGAAGGTGAAGACGACCACCGGCTCCGGCCCCTTCGACGTCGACACCGATGCGAACGGCCGAGCCGAAGAGCTCGCCACCGGCTCCGGATTCTGGTCGGTGCAGCCGAGCGTGACGTCGATCTTCCCGACCGATCCGGCGGTGTTCTTCAGCAATCTGGGCTTCACCTGGAACGTCGCCGAGGATGTCGACACGACGCTGCAGGGTCCCGGCGGCGCGCGGCATGTCGGCCGGGTGGACCCGGGCGATTCGATCAATACCAGCTTCGGCATGGGCGTCAGCCTGAACGAGACCACCTCGTTCAGCGTCGGCTACGAGTTCAACTACGTGTTTCCGACGACCCAGGAGTCGGACGGCCAGACCTTCGAGAGCGATCCGCTGAACGTCGGATCGCTGCTGCTCGGCTGGTCGTACAACTACTCCGAAAACATGAACATCAACATCAGCGCGGCGGTGGGCACCACCGAGGACGCGCCGGACTTCCGCACGGCGATCCGCATCCCGATCCGCTTCAACCTGCACGACTGACGGCCCCGCCGCCGGGAGGGGGCGGTCCAGCGGAGGGACAGATCAGGGCTGCGGCAGGCCGCTCAGCACGAAGACGAAGCTGACCGCGTTCTGCTGGACGTTGCCGAGGCCGGTGGCGATCTGCAGGCCGGAGATGCCGGCGCCGTTCTCCATCGCCACGCCGCCAATGCTTCCGGTCGACAGCATGCCGCCGGAAACGTCGACCGCCGCTCCGGTGACCGAGGCGCCGGCCTGCGCGCTGCTGCGGATGGAGATCCGGCCGTCGTCGGACAGCTCGACCGAGTTCCCGGCAATCCCGCCGCCGCTGGTCTGAACGGCATCGAGGACCAGCGGTCCGCCGGCGGCGAGGCCGGCCAGGTCCCGGGGCGAGAGAGGAAGAAGGTCTTCGAGCAGGCCGCCGGCCTCCGCCACATCGGCGGCCATGGCCGTCCCGCTCCAAGTCAAGGCGAGCAAGGGCAGCACGGTGAGGAGCGGCTTGGCTTTGTGACTCATCGGCGGCTCGCAGGCGGAACAGGGGATCGGCCGGCCATGCTCCCGCCAAAGGGTGAATGTCCCATAAATGTCTGAGTCGGGTGACATTCGTCACCCGAATGCCCCATAGCCCTGCCGCCAGGGCTTAAAAAAGGGTAAATCACACCCGGTTGTATTGAAAAACGGGCATGGGCGATTGCTGGGTTCCATGCAACTTGCCTATGTTTGTCGCGAATTTTCGGGATGGTTCCCAGCCGGGCGCCGTCCCGGCCGGGGGTAGACGGGCGGATTTCGCGGTCCAGGACGGGACCTTCCGGATCAGCCCAGGGAATGCGGGGAGGCTCACGTGACCGATTCGTTCAATCTGAACGCCGACGCGACCGCCGGCGAGGGCGCCGATCTCGCCATGCAGGCGGCCTCCGCCGCAGCCGAGGCGGCGCCTGCCGCCTCCCATGCCGCCGCTGCCAACCCCGCCGGGCGGGTCCAGCTCGCCCAGGCGGCGGTCGACGTGCCGCTGCCGCAGCCCGGCCAGACGGTCGTGGTCCAGGCCGCGCCGGGCGCCACGCTGCGCTTCCTCTTCGACCCCGCCGAGGCGCGGAGCTCGCAGGAGGACGGCAACCTGGTCCTGGCGGTCAACGGCGGCGAGGTCGTGATCGAGGGGTGGGAGTCGGCGAGCTCCGGCGAGATCCCCCTCGAGATCACCAACACCGACGGTGCGGTGATCAACATCGCGGACTTCCTGCTGGCCCTCGGGATCTCCCCCGAAACGGGGACAGAGCCTGCCGCGGGCGGCGAGCCCGCCGGCCCGCTGCCCGGGACGGTGCCGAATGCCGGTGCCGGCTTCACGCCCGGCCAGGGCCCGAACATTCTGGGGGGCATCGACCCCGAGGGCCCGGTCGATCCGACGGCGCTGCAATACCGGGTGCCGGAGCGCGAGCCGCGACAGTTCGATCTGGACGAGGAGGATGACGGTCCGGACGCCCGCGACGACGGTCCGGGCACCGACAACGACGCCGCCTGCCTCGACGAGGCCGACCTGGTCATCGAGGGCGGCGAGGCTGGCTACGGGATTGGCGGAGTCCAGGAGCCGACCAACGGCTCCGCGATGAAGACCGTCGTCACTGTCGAAGCCGGGGCGGTGCTGACCTTCAAGTTCAATTTTCTCAATGCCGAGAGCTTCGGCCAGACGACCTACATCGATTTCGCGACCGTGGTGATTGGCGATCAGGTCTTCAAGCTCGCCGACGTGACCGCCGCCGATATCAGCGGCCAGACCGGCTTCATCACCTTCACGCACACTTTCACCACGGCCGGCACGTTCCAGATCGGCTTCGCCGTCTTCAACGAGTATGACACGGCTGTCGATCCGAAGCTCCTCATCGACGATGTGTCGATCACCGGCGGCGCCTTCGCCGACGGCTTCGAGACCGATCTGAGCAACTGGGACGTGTTGGGCAATGCGGCGGTCGACGGCGCGGTCGACGGTATTGCTCCACCGACCGGCGGCCAGCAGGCCGTGCTCGACCCCGACGGCGGAGACAGCGTCGAGGATATCGAGGACTTCTTCGGGCTGCCGCACGGCGTCATGCAGAATGTGCTGAATGCGGACCTGTTCGGCACCACCACGATCTCCGACAACGTGCTCGACAACGATTCGACCGGGCCGGACACGCCGATCAACATCGTCGGCATCACCTATGTTGGCGGGATCGGCGACGCCAACGCGCCCGATCTCTCGCAGCCGGGCAAGGTGACGATCACCGCGGCGGACGGCTCCTGGGTGCTGGAGTTCTACACCAGCGATGCCAATGGCGACGGGCGCGCCATGGGCGACTACACCTTCACCCTGCTCGGCCCCGTGGATCATCCGCTGCCGGGAGTGGACGACCTGCACGGCGCGTTCCAGTACACGATCGCCGATGCAGACGGCGACACCGATGCCGCGACGCTGACGATCTGCATCAAGGACGACGTGCCGAGCGTGCTGTTCTTCGGTGCCGAGGGCGGCGTCACCCTGGACGAGACAGTCGACAATGGCGATGACGACGGCGACGGCGATCCGCTGGCGCAGGCGACGTTCTCGGTCTTCAGCTTCCTGGACGTCGATTATGGCGCCGACGAACAGGGTGGCATCCCGGCCTTCGCCCTCTCGCTCGCGCAGAACGGGGCGGATTCCGGCTTGGTCGATACCGAGACCGGCGACCCGGTCCTGCTGACTCTGGAGGCGGGGGACATCGTCGGCCGCAACGGCGACGGCGACGAGGTGTTCCGGATCACCTACGATCCGAACACCGACGAGATCACCGCGATCCAGCTCCGGGCCCTCCATCATCCGGATCCCAACGACCCGGACGAGGCCGGCTCGCCGCTGTCGATCGATCCGAACCTGGTCTTCCTCCAGGTCACGGTGACTGACGGCGACGGCGACACCGATCAGGCGACCTTGGATCTCGGCGACCGTATCTGGTTCGAGGATGACGGGCCGGCGGCGAACCTCTCCGGCGCCGAGGGTGCTGAGATCCGCCTCGACGAGACCGAGAACGACGGCGACGACACGGCCGTCGACGGGTTACTGGCCAGCGTGACCGTGGCCGCGGCGGATCTGTTCGCCGACAACACGGAGTTCGGCTCCGACGGGCCGGGGGCCGCCGGCGGCAAGGCCTATGCGCTGACGCTGTCGGCGGAGGGTGTGGATTCCGGGCTGGTCGATACCGAGAGCGGGGGGGCCATCCTCCTCA
>DAIMFM010000162.1:0-7226 GCA_036724585.1 Burkholderiaceae bacterium
GACCTCGTGTTGCGCCGGGCTGGCCCGAGGAGCTGGCGGCACTGCCGAGCCTTGCCCTGGGGCCGCCGCAGCAGGACCACGCCTGGCAGCTGTACGACGGAGACGGCGCGCTCACGAGCGTACGCCACAGGCCCCGGTACGTGACCGGGAACATGAGCGCATTGCGCACCGCGGCGCTCGCCGGCATCGGCGTCGTCCAGTTGCCCGTCATGGTGGTGAGCGAGGAACTCGCGCGCGGCGACCTCGTCAGCGCGCTGCCGGCCTGGGAACCCAGGCGCGAGATCGTGCATGCCGTGTTCCCGTCGCGCCGAGGGCTGTTGCCCTCGGTGCGCGCGCTGCTGGAACACTTCGCCGAGCGCTTCGAGGCACTCGGCGAGGATTGATCTATCCGAACAGCTTGTCGGCGGTCTCGGCGATCAGCTTGCCCTGGAAGCGGGCGCCGTCGAGTTCCTTCTCCGAGGGCTGGCGCGAGCCGTCGCCACCGGCGATGGTGGTCGCACCGTACGGGCTGCCGCCCACGATCTCGTCGAGCGTCATCTGCGGCTGGTAGCTGTAGGGCAGCCCCACCGTGATCATCCCGAAGTGCATCAGGTTGGTCAGGATCGAGAACAGCGTCATCTCGTTGCCGCCGTGCTGGGTGGCGGTCGAGGTGAACGCGCCGCCGACCTTGCCATTGAGCGCACCGCGCGCCCACAGCCCGCCCGCCTGGTCGAGGAAGTTCGCCATCTGCGAGCTCATCCGCCCGAAGCGGGTGCCGGTGCCGACGATGATCGCGTCGTAGTCCACCAGGTCGTCGATCCTGGCGACCGGCGCGGGCTGGTCCAGCTTGTAGTGCGAGGCCTTGGCGACCTCCTCGGGAACCAGCTCGGGTACCCGCTTGATGTCGACCGAGGCGCCCGCTTCGCGCGCGCCCTCGGCCACCGCTTCGGCCATCTTCTCGATGTGGCCGTACGAGGAATAGTAGAGAACCAGGACTTTAGCCATTGATTTGCCTCCGTAAGATTGAAACTTGAAACAAGCTTAACTTCGGAACGATGGGCGGACTAGCCGGCAAAAGCCCAATGCAGCGCTCCACAAACAGGACAATGCCTGGCATGGCCCAATCGTCGTACTGCCACGAATCGAAGCGAGCACCACATGCGCCTCACCAAGCCCCGGATTGCGCCCGTCCCGCCGGAACAGTGGACCCCCGAGCAGGCCGAACTCGCCAATCCCATCCTCGAGCGCCACGGCAAGGTGCTCAACATCTTCCGCACCCAGCTCGTGCATCCCGAAGCGATGCGCGCCTTCCTCGGCTTCGGCTCCTACGTCCTGAGCAAGCGCAATACCTTGCCGGCGCGCGAGCGCGAGATCGTGGTGCTGCGCATGGGCTATCTCTGTCGCTCGGGCTACGAATGGACCCAGCATCGCCGCATCGGGCTCAACGCCGGGCTGGGCGAGGACGAGATCGAACGCATCAAGCAGGGCCCCGATGCGCCCGGCTGGAGTGCGGCCGACGCCGCCCTGCTGCGCGCCGCGGACGCACTGCATGCCGACCAGTTCATCCCGGACGCCGCCTGGGAAGATCTCGGCAGGCATTTCAGCGTCCAGCAGTGCATGGACATCATCTACACGGCCGGCCAGTACACCCTGGTATCGATGCTGCTCAACACGCTCGGCGTGCAGCTCGACGAGGGGCAGGTGCTGGATCCGGATTTGCGGAAGGACTGAAAGGAGTCGACATGCCATACGTGGATTCGAAGGGCGCACGCCTCTACTACGAAGAGGCCGGCAGCGGCCGTCCGATCGTGTTCGTGCACGAGTTCGCCGCCGACCTGCGCGAATGGGAGCAGCAGGTTCGCTGGTTCTCGCGCGAGTACCGGTGCATCGCGTTCAATGCGCGCGGCTACCCGCCTTCGGATGTGCCGGACTCGGCGGATCTCTACGGCTACGAGCACTCGGCCGACGACATCCTGGCGGTACTCGACGGCCTGGGCATCGACCGGGCCCATGTGGTGGGCCTGAGCATGGGTGCCTACGCCACCCTGCAGTTCGGACTGCGCCATCCCGACCGGGCACTGTCGCTGGTGGCGGCCGGAGTGGGTTCCGGCGCGCCGTACGAGCATCGCGCGCTCTTCAAGGAGCAGGCCGAGGCCACCGCGCAGCGCCTTCTCGACGAAGGCTGGGCCGGCGTCGCCGGGGACTTCGCCCTGGGCGCGAACCGGGTGCAGCTCCTCGCCAAGGACCCGCTCGGCTGGCAGCTCTTCAAGCAGCACCTGTCGGAGCATTCGGCGGTCGGCTCCGCCCACACCCTGCGCCAGTACCAGGCGATCCGGCCGTCGCTGTACGACTACGAGCAGGAGTTCGCCGCGCTGCGCGTGCCGACGCTGCTGGTCGTGGGCGACGAGGACGAGCCCTGCCTCGACGTCAACCTGTTCCTCAAGCGCACGATGCCCACCGCCCAGCTCTGGATGCTTCCCGCCACCGGACATGCGGTCAACATCGAGGAGCCGGCTGACTTCAACGCCGGCGTGCAGCGCTTCATATCATCGGTCGATCGTGGCGCCTGGCGGCCGCGCGACCCGCGGGCCAGCGGCCGGGACGCGTTGCCGATGGGCAAGGCGGAATGAGCCGGCCGATGCCGGGCTGAGGGCTTCAATGGAAAGGACCAACGACAAGGGCGCGCTGCAGCGCTTTCGCGTGCTCGACCTGAGCCAGGTGCGGGCAGGGCCGGCCTGCGTGCGCCAGCTCGCGGATTTCGGCGCCGACGTCATCAAGATCGAGCCGCCGGACTCGGTCGATCGCCAGGAGCTCTATGTCGGGCCGCGCGACGGCCCGGACATGCAGAACCTGCATCGCAACAAGCGATCCATCACGCTCGACCTGAAGTCCCCGCGGGGCAAGGCGGTCTTCCTGCGACTCGTGGCCAGCGCGGACGTCGTGGTCGAGAACTTCCGCCCCGACGTCAAGCAGCGCCTCGGCATCGACTACGAGGCCCTGTCGGGCGTCAATCCGCGGATCGTGCTGGTCAGCATGTCGGGCTTCGGCCAGGACGGGCCCTATCGTCGGCGCCCCGGCTTCGACCAGATCCTGCAGGGCATGACGGGCCTGATGAGCGCGACCGGCTTCCCCGACGGCGAGCCCACCCGCGCCGGTGCGGCCGTCGTGGACCTGACTACGGGCCTGTTCGGCGCGCTCGGCGCGCTCACGGCCCTGCTCGAGCGAGAATCCAGCGGCAAGGGGCAATGGGTGCAGACGTCCCTGCTGCATGCCGGCATCGCGCTGATGGATTTCCAGGCGGCGCGCTACCTGGTCGACGGCGAGGTGCCCAGGCGAGTCGGCAACGATCATCCGACCAGCATGCCGACTTCGGCGTACCCCACCA
Organism: Burkholderiaceae bacterium; assembly: GCA_036724585.1. GTDB lineage: Bacteria > Pseudomonadota > Gammaproteobacteria > Burkholderiales > Burkholderiaceae_E > JAMLIN01. The sequence continues at coordinate 3,365 of DAIMFM010000162.1, forward strand.
GCGACGGTTACCTGAACGTCGGTGCGGGCGGTGACAAGCAGTGGCGGGCATTGTGCGTGGCGATCGGCCAGCCGGAGCTCGCCGATCGCCCGGAGTTCGTGAACGACAAGGGCCGTTCGGCGAACCGCGCCGAGCTCAACCGCATCCTGGCGCAGGCCTTCTCGACCCGAACGATGGCGGAATGGATGGCGGCACTCGACGAGGCCGACGTGCCTTGCGGGCCCATCTACACCATGGACCAGGTATTCGCCGACCCGCAGGTCGAGCACGAGCGGATCGCCGCGCCGGTCGAGCATCCGCGCCGGGGCACGATCCGCCTGGTGGGCCAGGCGGTCGGCCTGCAGCGAACACCGGCGCAGCTGGTGCATCCGCTGGAGGACAAGGGCGCCAGCACGGCACTCGTCCTGCGCGAGGCCGGCTTCAGCGCCGAGGAGATCGACGCGCTGGTGCGCGACGGCATCGTCTGAACCGGCGACAGGCTGGCGCCCGGCCGTCGCGCCACGCCCGATCGCCGCGCCGCGCCCGATCGTCGCGCCGCCCGGCGCGCCTACAGCGGCCGCCCGTCCCCGGTCAGAACGATCTTCCCGGCGACCTTGCGCTCGGCAAGCAGGCGCAGGGCGTCGGCGGCCTCCTCGAAGCGCATGTGCCGGTCGATCTCGGGACGCAGGGCGCCCGCGGCATACCAGCGCGCCAGGTCGTTGAAGGCGCGACGCACGACGGCCGGCTGGCTCTTCCAGATGGCGGTCCAGCTGCTGCCGAGCACCGAGCAGCCCTTGATCAGGATGCGCCCCGCGCTGGTCGAGGGGATCCGGCCGCTGGCGAAGCCGATCACCACCAGGCGTCCGCCGAAGGCGATGCAGCGCATCGCATTGTCGAAGGCATCGCCGCCGACCGGGTCGAAGATGACGTCGGCGCCCGCGCCGCCCGTGAGCTCGCGAACCTGTTCGACCAGGTCGCCCCCCACGTAGTCGACGAGGTGGTCCGCCCCATGGGCGGCGGCCACCGCGAGCTTGCGCTCGTTGCTGGCGGCGGCGATGACCCGTGCGCCGAGCTGCTTGCCGACCTCGACCGCGGCGAGGCCGACGCCACCGGCGGCCCCGAGCACGAGCAGTGTCTCGCCGCGGCGCAGCTGCGCCCGGTGCCGAAGCGCAATGAGAGGGGTGCCGTAGGTGGCGGGAAAGCCCGCCGCGGTATCGAAGGGCATCGCGCCCGGCAGGCGCATGGTGGCGGAGGCCTTGGCCGCGACCCGCTCGGCGTAGCCACCGCTCTCCACATAGCTGGCGACGCGGTCGCCGACGCGGAACGAGCCGCAGCGCGGCCCCACCGCGACCACTTCGCCGGCCAACTCCATGCCGGGAACGAAGGGGAATTCGGGCTTCAGGTAGTAGTTGCCGCCGAGCAGCACCAGGTCGGCATAGTTGACGCCCCACGCCCTCGGAGCAATCACCAGCTCGCCCGCGCCCGCATGGGGCTCCGGCGCTTCGCCGATGCGCAATGTCTCCGGGCCGCCCCACGCTTCGCACAGGATTGCCTTCATTGTCGTCCTTGACTTCGGTTTGTATGCTGGATATTGTATCCAAAAGATTAGCCAGAAACACGATCCCTACCCCGATTCGGGGTTCGACGACACGACGCACCTGGAGACAAGCCATGCGCAAAGGCCTTACCGCCGCCCTGGTGGCGGCAAGCTTCGCCACCGTCGCCCTCGGTGCCGCCGGCACCGCCGCGGCCGAGGAATACCCGAAACTCAATCTCAAGCTCGCCCACCTGGGCCCGTCCAGCTTCACCGGTTCACAGATCGACCAGTGGTTCGCCGACGAGGTGCGCAAGCGCAGCGGCGGCAACATCCGCATCCGCATCTTCTGGTCGGAATCGCTCGGCAAGGCCAACGAGATCCTGGACCTCGTCGCCTCGGGCGCGGTGGACATCGGCGCCACCTCGCCGGGCTATTTCCCGAACCAGCTGCCGCTGACCGGCGCCACCAACTCGGTGATGATGCAGTTCCCCAACAACGGCGCGGCGACGCAGACCACCTACGAGCTGGTCCGCAAGTTCCCGGCGGTGCAGAAGGAACTCGAGAAGGCCAACGTCTATCCGGTCTTCTTCCATAGCCTCAATGCCTACCGGCCCCTGTGCACCAAGCCGATCGAGAAGGTCGAGGACTTCAACGGGCTGAAGATCCGCTCCTGGGGCGAGTACATCCCGGCCATGTGGGAGTCGCTGGGCGCAACGCCGGTCAGCCTGATGACCCCGGACATGTACGAGGCCCTGCAGCGCGGCACGGTGGACTGCGCCTTCTGGCCGCACGAACTCAGCTACACCATGAAGCTCAATGAAGTGGCCAAGTACACCTGGGATGGTGACAAGAACCACTTCGGCGCCATTCCGACCTGGCCGCTGTGGGTGAACTGGAAGACCTGGCACGAGAAGTGGCCCGAGAGCGTCCGCAAGCTGCTGACCGAGGTCGGGCTCGAGGCGATGGAGCGCGACATCCGCGAGGTGCGGGCGGACGAGCGAAAGTCGCTCGAGGCGATGCAGGAGCAGAGCGGCGTGAAGATCGTCGAATTCCAGGACATGGACAAGGTGCGTGCCAAGGTGCCCGATCTCGCCGACATGTGGATCGACAAGATGAAGGCCCGTGGCCTGGGCGACGAGGCCCAGGAGATCGCCGACTACTGGCGCCAGCGCAGCGACGAGCTGAAGTGATGGACTGCTGGCGCCGGCCCTGCGGGGCGGGCGCCAGCGATGCCCGCCTGCGCATCAACGATCGGAACCACGACGATGTTCGACCTCTATGACCGGGCCACGCGCGGCATGATCCGCGTCGGCTACTGGGTCGCGGTCCTCGCGACCCTGGCCCTGATGATCATCGGCGGGATGGACGTGCTGGGCACCTACTTCCTGCACAAGCCCGTGCCGGCCGCCCTCGAGCTGCAGGAGGTGCTGCTCGCGATCATGGTCTTCATGGGCCTGTCGCACGCGCAGTCGCTGCGCGAGCACATCAGCGTCGACATCGTGATCCAGAGCATGCCCGCCCGCGCGCGCCGGATCCTCGACCTCGTCGTGCTGGTCGCGAGCGCCATCGTCTTCGCCATCATCGCGTGGCGCTGCGGCGCGCTCGCCTGGTCCAGCGTCGAAATGCGCGAGACGGCCAGCGCGAGCTTCGCCTTCCCGGTATACCCGGCCAAGGTCCTCGTCGCGCTCGGCGCCGCGCTCGCCGCGCTCGAGTGCCTGCGCCAGGCGGGCTGGTGGTTCCGCGGCGGCGAGCCGAGCCGGCCGGGCGATTCCGATACTTCCGGACTTCCCCACTGAGGACGATCCATGGACCCGATACTCGGTGGATTCCTGCTCATCGTCGCGATGCTCGTCATCGCCGCGATCGGCCTGCCCGTGGGCCTGAGCATGGCGGCGGTCGGCTTCGTGGGCATGTTCGTGCTCGCGGGCGCGCCGTTCGCCCTGGGCACCTTCATGACGCTGCCCTACAGCATCTCCAGCCAGTACGCCTTCGTGGTGGTGCCGATGTTCGTCCTGATGGGCGCGTTCGCATCCTCGTCGGGCATGACCTCGGAGATGTATACCGCCGCCTATCGTCTCTTCAGCGGGGTGCGCGGCAGCCTGTACTACACCACGGTGCTCGCCTCGGCGGCCTTCGGCGCGGTCTCGGGTTCCACGGTGGTCGCGGGCGCGGTGTTCACCCGCATCGCTTTCCCGGAGATGATGCGCTTCGGCTACAAGCGCTCGCTGTCCGCCGGCTCCATCGCCGCCGCCGGCACCTTCGCGGCGCTGATCCCGCCCTCGATCAGCATGGTGATCTACGGCATCCTGACGGGCGAGTCGATCGGCGCCCTGCTCATGGCCGGGC
>DAIMFM010000163.1:0-224 GCA_036724585.1 Burkholderiaceae bacterium
CCGGTCGCCCCGCAGGCCGGCGCCGGCGTCGAGACGGAGCCGGTCATGGCGGGTCGCGTCGAGACCCGACCGCTGGGCGGATCCGTCCCGCTGCCGCCGCCCGAGGACACCGCGGAGCTGCGGCAGGGACCGATCGGCCTGAAGCGGCCGTACAGCGACGAGGCCTATGCGCAGCTGGCGGCCGTGCCGACGCAGGGCAAGCGACCCAGTGCAAGCGTTGCCTC
>DAIMFM010000163.1:313-7206 GCA_036724585.1 Burkholderiaceae bacterium
ATCGGCATCGGCGGCTGCGCCGGCGAGCGCCATGCTCGACACCGGCAAGTTCGCCTGGCCGGTTAAGGGGCGGCTGATCCAGCGCTTCACGGATCCGGCGAGCATGGGCATCGCGATCGAAGCCGCCCAGGGCACCGCGGTACATGCGGCCGAAGCCGGCAAGGTCATCTTCAGCGGGCCGGGGCCGCGCGGCTACGGCAACCTCGTCATCGTCAAGCATCCGGACGACCTGCTGTCGGTCTATGCGCACAACAGCAGGATCCTGGTCAAGGAAGGCCAGAGCGTCACCCGCGGCCAGAAGATCGCCGAGGTCGGCGCGACCGGCACCAGCAGCGCGCGGCTCGGTTTCGAGGTCCGCCGCGACGGCAAGCCGATCGATCCCCTCGGCTTCCTGGCCGGTGGCTGAACGCCCGTTGGCCGACGCCGCCGTGCCCGTTCGCCGAGCCCAGGCCGGCCCGCACGTCCGCGGAGGCTGAGCGATGGCTGCCCCGGTCCTGGTCTTCGACATCGAGACCGTTCCCGACGTGGCGGGCCTGCGCCTGCTCAACGAGATCGGCCCGGAGATCCCGGACGCAGCGGTCGTCGAGCTCAGCGAGCGCGAATTCCAGCCGCTGCACCTGCATCGCGTGGTGGCGATCGGCTGCCTGATGCGAAAGGCAGGGCAGTTTCGCGTGCGCTGCCTCGGCGAACCGGGTGACGACGAAGGCAAACTGCTGCAGGAGTTCTTCGACATCGTCGAGAAGAGCACGCCGCAGCTGGTCTCGTGGAACGGCGGCGGCTTCGATCTCCAGGTGCTGCACTACCGGGCGCTCGTCAACCGGGTGAGCGCACCGCGCTACTGGGAGACCGGCGAGAACCGGCAGGAGTTTCGCTGGACCAACTACATCGCCCGCTACCACAGCCGGCATCTCGACCTCATGGACCTGCTCGCGCTGTACACGCCCCGCGCCAGCGCGCGCCTCGACGAACTCGCCCGCCTCTGCGGCTTTCCCGGCAAGCTCGGCATGGACGGCTCGCAGGTCTGGGCCGCCTACCAGGAAGGCCGCCTGTCGGAGATCCGCGACTACTGCGAGACCGACATCGCGAACACCTATCTCCTCTACTGCCGCTTCCAGCTCTTCAGGGGGCACTGGACACCCGACGAGTACGAGTCCGAGACCGCGGCGTTTCGCGCGCATCTCGAATCCCTCGAGGGGGCGCACTGGCCGGAGTTCCTCGGGCGCTGGCGGGCCACGCGATGAGCCGCTCGCGGGCCGCGGCGGCCGGCAACGTGGCCGAGCCGGACTATCGGCTCGACATCGAATCGCTCGACCTCGATGCACGCGGCGTCGCCCGGCACGAGGGCAAGGTCGTGTTCGTGCGAGGCGCCCTTCCGGGCGAACGCGTGCTCGCCAGGCGGGTGCGCAACAAGCCTAGCTACGACGTCGCCGAGACCGTTGCGGTCGAGCGCGAGAGCAGCCAGCGCGTGGTGCCGCGTTGTCCGCACTTCGGCACCTGCGGCGGCTGTTCGATGCAGCACCTGCATCCGGCCGCCCAGCTCGCCATCAAGCAGCGGGTGCTCGAGGACCAGCTGCGGCGCATTGCCGGGCTCGAGCCCGGAACGATCCTGCGCCCCGTCGCCGGACCGGCCTGGGGCTACCGCTACCGGGCCCGCCTTTCGGTACGCCATGTGCCCAGGAAGGGCGGGGTGCTGGTGGGCTTTCGCGAACGTGGCTCGAGCTACGTTGCCGACATGCGCGAGTGCCATGTCCTGCCGCCCGATGTCTCCGGCCTGCTGCTGCCGCTGCGCGACCTGGTCGGCGCAATGTCGATACGCGACCGGGTTCCGCAGATCGAGGTCGCGGTGGGCGAGATCGACGATGAACGCGGACGGACGGTCGCGCTCGTCTTCCGCATCCTCGAGCCCCTGGCCCCGGCCGACCGGGAGCTGCTGCGGCAGTTCAGTGCCCGTCCCGGCCTGGAATTGTGGCTGCAGCCCAAAGGACCCGACAGCATCTCCCTGTTCGCGCGGGAAGGGCGGCTGGCCGAATCGGACCAGGAGTCCCGGCTGGGCTACGGCCTGCCCGAGTTCGACATCCGCATGCCGTACCGGCCGACCGATTTCACCCAGGTCAACCACGGGATCAACGAGGTCCTGGTGCGCATGGCGGTCCGACTCCTCGATCCCGCGTCCACGGACCGGGTGGCCGACCTGTTCTGCGGGCTCGGGAACTTTTCGCTGCCGCTCGCACGCCGCGCCCGCGAAGTGATTGGCATCGAAGGCAGTGCGTCACTGGTGGAGCGCGCCAGGGCGAACGCGAAGGCCAATGGCCTCGCCTCGCGCACCCGTTTTGAGGTCGCGAACCTGTTCGAGCCCGGGCCCGGCGACTGGTCAGCACACGGGCCGTTCGATCGCGTCGTGGTCGATCCACCCCGGGAGGGGGCTCTCGCGGTGGCGCAGGCGCTGGCTGCGCCGGGTGCGCACCGCCCGCGCCGGATCGTCTATGTTTCGTGCAATCCGGCGACGCTGGCTCGCGATGCGGCCGTCCTCGTGCATACCGGCGGCTGGCGGCTGGCCGCCGCGGGCGCGGTCAACATGTTCCCGCAGACCTCGCACGTCGAGTCGATCGCGATGTTCGAGTAGGCGAACGGAAAGGGCCGCCGGCAATCGTGCCGGCGGCCCTTGCAAGCCCGCGTCTGGATCCGACGCGCCGGTGTTCCTTATTCCTCGCCGCCGAAGATGCCGAGCAGGCTCAGGAGGTGGACGAAGATGTTGTAGAGGCTGAGATAGATGGACAGGGTGGCGGTGACGTAGTTGGTCTCGCCGCCGTTGACGATGCGCTGGACGTCGTAGAGCAGCCAGGCGGAGAAGATCCCGATCGCCATGACCGACAGCGCCAGGTAGAGCGCAGGCAGCTGCAGCCAGATGTTGGCCACCATGCCCACGATGACGACCAGCAGGCCCATGAAGAGCCATCGGCCCAGGCCCGAGAAGTCGCGCTTGGAGACTGTGGCGATCGTGGCCATGGAGCCGAAGATCACCGCCGTACCGCCGAAGGCGGTCGCGACCAGGCTGGCGCCGTTGCTGAAGCCGAGCACATGGCCGAGCATGCGCGACAGCATGAGGCCCATGAAGAACGTGAACCCGAGCAGGAGGGCAACGCCGACGCCGCTGTTCTTGTAGCGTTCGATGGCGTAGAAGAACCCGAAGGCGACGGCCAGGAACAGCATGAAGCCGATGAACGGATTGCCCGCCATCCAGCTGAAGCCCAGCTGCAGACCCGCCCAGGCGCCGATTGCCGTGGGTACCAGCGAAATGGCCAGCAGGGCATAGGTGTTGCGCAACACCCTGTTGCGGGAGACGGACGCAACCGAGCCTGCCGGGGAGAAACCTCGGGGGATGCTACGGTTCGGTTCGAGAGCCATGGATGCAACTCCAGTTGGGGACACAAGGCCAATATAGGTCCTGCCCACCCCGGTTTCAAGCTCGGGCAGACGGGCAGCGCCGCAAAATCCACGGTTTCCGCAGGATCGGCGGCACAATCCCGTATGCTAGAATCTCGGGCTACGCATTGTCTTTCAAAGACCCCGTAAGCCACTCATTTGTCGGGGTTTTTTGATCATGCAATCGATCATGTAACGGCCCAACCAGCACGGATTCCCATGGCAATCGAACGCACCCTGTCCATCATCAAGCCCGACGCCGTCGCCAAGAACGTCATCGGCCAGATCTATACCCGTTTCGAGCAGGCGGGCCTGCGGGTCATCGCGGCCAGGATGATGCACCTGTCCCGTACCGAGGCCGAGGCCTTCTACGCGGTCCATCGCGAGCGCCCCTTCTTCAAGGACCTGGTCGACTTCATGATCTCGGGGCCCGTGATGGTCCAGGTACTCGAAGGCGAATCGGCGATCAGCAAGAACCGCGACCTGATGGGCGCGACCGATCCGAAGAAGGCCGACGCCGGCACCATCCGTGCCGATTTCGCCGACAGCATCGATGCCAATGCGGTCCATGGCTCCGACGCCCCCGAGACCGCGCAGGTGGAGGTCGCCTTCTTCTTCCCGGCCATGAACATTCACTCGCGCTGAGCAACACGGAGGACGAGGCGAGGGTGACGGGCGCCGCAGCCGCGAAGACCAACCTGCTGGGACTCGATCCGCAGGCCCTGGTGGAATGCTGCGCCGGATGGGGCGAGAAGCCGTTCCGGGCGCAGCAGCTCCTGCGCTGGATCCACCAGCGTGGCGAGGATGATTTCGCCGCCATGAGCGATCTCGCGAAGTCGTTTCGCGCCTTGCTCGCCGAGCGGGCATGCGTGACGCAGCCGGCGGTCGTGGCCGACCACGTCTCCGACGACGGCACCCGGAAATGGCTGCTCGACGTCGGTGGCGGCAATGCGATCGAGACCGTCTTCATTCCCGAGACCGACCGCGGCACCCTGTGCGTCTCGACGCAGGCCGGCTGCGCCGTCAACTGCGCCTTCTGCTCGACGGGGAAGCAGGGCTTCTCGCGCAACCTGCGTACCGACGAGATCATCGCCCAGCTTCGCCACGCCAATCGCGCGCTCGGGCAGTACGATGGCGACTCCACCGTGGCCGGCCACCGGCGGATCACCAACGTGGTGTTCATGGGCATGGGCGAGCCGCTCCAGAACTACGCGGCGACCATCGCGGCCGCCCGCCTGATGCTCGACGACCGTGCCTACGGCCTGTCGCGCCGGCGGGTGACGGTCTCGACCTCCGGCGTGGTGCCGCTCATGGATCGCCTGCGCGACGAATGCCCCGTGGCGCTCGCGGTCTCGCTGCACGCGCCCGACGACGCCTTGCGCGACCGGCTGGTGCCGCTCAATCGCAAGTACCCGCTGGCCGAACTCATGGCGGCCTGCCGGCGCTACCTCGAACGCTCGCCGCGCGACTTCATCACCTTCGAGTACGTCATGCTCGACGGCATCAACGATGCGGACGCGCATGCCCGGGCGCTGCTCGACCTGGTGGCCGGCCTGCCGTGCAAGTTCAACCTGATTCCGTTCAATCCCTTCCCGGGCTCGGGGCTGCGCCGCTCGAGCAAGGATCGGATACGGTCCTTCGCGGGCATCCTGGTCGACGCTGGTATCGTGACCACGGTGCGTCGTACGCGTGGCGACGACATCGATGCGGCCTGCGGACAGCTCGCCGGCGAGGTTCGCGACCGAACCCGCCTGGCCGAGCGTTCGCGCCGGATCCTGCCAATTGCGGAGTTGCGCTGATGGTCCCCAATCGCCCTGGCAGATCGTACCCATGGTGGCGGCTTGCGCTCGCCGCGGCATTGCTGGCCGGCGCCGCCGGCTGCGCCTCGACCGGCGGCGCGGGCGCGGGAAGCACCGTCGACAGCCAGTCGGTCGTGCCGCGGGCCGAGGTCGACACCGAGGAGCGGCGACGCGCGCGCATCCGGCTCGAACTCGCCGCCGGCTACTACCAGCAGCGCAACTACTCGGTCGCGCTCGACGAGCTGCGCCAGGCGCTGACGATCGATCCCGACTATGGCGCCGCCTTCGGGATGCTCGGCCTCGTCTACATGGAGCTCAAGGAGAACGACCTGGCCGACCAGAGCTTCCGCAAGGCCCTGACCCTGATGCCGGGCAATCCGGAGCTCAACAACAACTACGGCTGGTTCCTCTGCCGTACCGGCCGGCAGGAACAGTCGCTTCCGTACTTCGAGAAGGCGGCCAGCGACCCGCTCTACCAGACACCCGCCCGGCCGCTGTACAACGCCGGCATCTGCATGCGCCAGACAGAGGACGAGGAGAAGGCGCTGGCCTACCTCCATCGCGCCTTCCAGGTCGATCCGTCCAATGCGGTGACGCTCTACAACCTGGCGGACATCTACCTCGCCCGCAAGGATGCCGAGCGCGCCCATTTCTACTCGCAGCGCCTCCTGAAGGCCTACCAGCCCACGGCGCAGGTGCTGTGGCAGGCGGCACGGGTCGCCCACATGCGCGGCGACACGGTCGAGTTCGAAAGCATCGCCTCGCAGCTGCGCAGCGGCTTCCCGACCTCGCCAGAAGCGAGCTTGCTCGCGCAGGGAAAATTCGGTGACTGAGCACAGGTTCGAATCAGGCGAGCCCAGGATCGCGGGCGACGAGCCCCGGATCGACGGGGGCGGGGCGCCCAACCCTCGCGCGAACGGGGCATTGCCGTCCGGGGGCATGGCGCCGGACGCCTCCGTGCACGAGTCCGGCGGGCTCGACAAGGTGGAGCTCGACGCCCAGGCCGACGAGCCGCCTGCCGATCCCCACCTCATCGCGAAGCCGTCGCAGTTCGGCGCCGTTCGCGAGGAAAAGGGCTGGTCCGTCAACGAGGTCGCCGGGCGCCTGCGCATGCAGGTGCGCCAGATCGAGGCGATCGAGGCCGGTCGCTGGCAGGATCTTCCCGGCACGGCCTTCGTGCGGGCGGCGATCCGTTCCTATGCCCGCCTGCTCGATCGCGACCCGGCGCCCCTGCTGGCGGCCGTGGCCCAGCTCGACACCGGGCTCGACCTGCGATCGACCCATCGCCCGCCCGTGGCGATTTCCCCGACGGGCTCGTTCGGGGAGACATCCGGTGTCGGCCGCTGGGGGCTCGCGCTGCTCGGCCTGCTGGCCGTCATCGCCATCGCCTTCTACTTCGCCCCGAGCGGCGAGCTGCGCTGGCCCTCGCAATGGTTCGAAGGCGAGGGTGGCGATACTTCGCTCGATGCCGGCTCGACCATCGCCGGCGAGCCGTCGATGACCGGCAGTGTGTCGAACCCCGCGCGGGGCGCGCTGCCCTCGGCCGCGAGCCCGAGCGACGACGCCGTGGCGGCCGCTGCTCGCGCCGCCAATGAACTGCTCGGCAGCCAGGCCGGCGCGGGCGGGCCCGCCGCCGATGGCGCCTCGCCCCGGCCCGGTGCGGCGTCGCCG
>DAIMFM010000164.1:0-7160 GCA_036724585.1 Burkholderiaceae bacterium
CGATCGCCGGGGGCGGCAGGTTGCCGGTCGCGTGCAGGCCGCCCAGCAGGGCGAGGTAGCCCACCAGGGCACCGGCCGCCCCGGCCGCGAGCCCCCACAGGTAGCGGCGGCCGCGGCCCGGCGGCAGGGCCTCGCCAGGGTCGCGCTGGTCGTCAGGCCCGGGCGGCGCGAGCATCCGCTCCTCCGCACAGCCTGCGCATCGACCGCAGGTGGGGCAGCATGCTGCGGGCGGCGTCCTGGCACCGGCCCGGTTCCGCCCCCGCGTTCTGGTCGGTCAGGACGGGTGGCAGCCGCTCGCTGATGCAGCGCACATGCGGCACCTCGCGCTCCAGTTCGAGGCATAGCGTCTCGCCGGCCAGCTTGGCGGCGACATACTCGGCGAAACCGGCGGGCCGCGAATCGATGAAGGCCGACGAGGGATAGAAGACGCCGACGACATCCCGGCGTGGCCGCAGCGCCTCGTGGCAGACGGTTCGCCGCAGGCCATCGACGTAGTACTGGCGGAACTCCTCGAACAGCGCCTGCGAGAAGCCGGCCGCCTTCTGCCGATGGATCGTGGGGCTCGCGAAGTAGTAGACCTGGTCGATCGGCGGCAGGCGCTCGCGCAACTGCTCCCCGGGCGCCTGCCTCACGTCGAAGTGCAGCGTCTCGCAGGCGCCCCGGCCGCGGGCGGACGCGATGTCCGCCGCGACGCCGAGCGCGTCCTCCCGGCCGGCCGCGTGGCTGATCCAGACGCGCGCCCCGCCCGCGGCCAGCAGCTTCGCGCTCGCCGCCCCGAGCCCGCGCGATCCGCCGATGACCCAGGCATGGAGCCCGGCGAACTCCGACGGATCCACCATCGCCACCGCCTCGCGCATGGCGATGCCCGGCACCGGCGGCTGCCGCACGAACGCCTGGACTGCTCCGGCGATCCCGGGCCCGGCGACCGCCAGCTCCACCAGGCCGAAACGCCAGTCGATCGCGGTGCAGCGAAACCCCAGGCCAGCGTCATCGGCGGGGGCCAGGTCCACGACAAGACCGGAGAAGACCGAGTGCAGGCCGGGGCAGACCATCCCGACGAGCGTCGACAGGCGGGCGAGCGACCCGACGACACCGGGCCCGAGCGTCGCGGCGCACCGTGGGAACCGGGCGGCGAGCCAGGACGGATCGGCGGGCGCACCGAGTCGTCCCGCCGATGCGGCCATCGCCTCGCGCGCCAGCTCGAGCGGCGCCACGCCGGGTTCGACCATGGCCAGGCCCGTGGCGTCGAGATCCGCGTCGATGCGGCTCGGGCCCGGCGCGAGCGTGACCTGGATGGACGGCATGTCCCGGCACATCGCGACGACGCGGACCTGTCCCGCCCGATCGCGACGGACCAGCCGCAACGGCGCGCCGACCGGAACGAAGCGCTTGAACCGGACATCGAGCCTGCCCGGCCGGTACGGCATCGTGCCGCTCGCCAGCAGCGATTCGAGGGCCCAGAGCACGGCATGCATGCCGTGCACGACCGTCGCGCCGGCGGCGGTTCGACGCGCCGCCACCGGATCGATGTGGATCGGGTTGCGGTCGCCACTCGCCCGCGCGAACTCCCGCTGGTCCTCTTCCGTGAAGGATCGGCCGGCGATGACGACTTCAGGCGTCCCCACGCTTGCTCCGGATGAGCGCGACGAAGTCGCCGACATTGGTCATCGATTCGAACTCCGACGTCCGGAACCGCACCCCGAAGCGGGTCTCGGTCGCGATGACCAGCGCGATGTGGGCCTGGCTGTCCCATCCGTCGATGTCCTCGGCGGTCGTTTCGGGTCCCACCGTGATGTCGTCGTCATCGAAAACATCGCGAAAGACCTCGTTCAGGGCACTGTAGATCTGGGCTTCGTCCATCGTCATGATTCCCGGGAAATGAAGTGGCGACCGGGCGCGGGCCGCGACAGCGGCCAGCGCCAGTAACTGGCGCCTTCGGGCGCGTCGGCTGGCGGGTCGATGCGGTCGAAGCCGAGCCGCGCATAGTGCTCCGCGACCAGCCCGTTGCGCGCGGTCGGACGGTACTCGCCGATCAGTGCGCTGGCGCCCAGGGCGGCGGCGCCCTCCAGGAGCACTTCGAGAGCCGCGGACTCGACGCCTCGACCGAGCACCCGGCAACTCATCAGCCATGTATCGATCAGCAGTTCGCCCGGCTGCCATCGGTCATCGGGCCGCGCGACCAGTACGCTGATGAGTCCGTTGTCGCCGAAGCGGTCGACCAGGCGCAGGCAGCGGGCGATGGTGCCGGGGTCGTCGAGCAGGGCCCGGAACGCCGCATCGCTGTACCGGCGACTGGCGAGATTGAACTGGTTGCTCTTGTTCACCAGCTGGACGGAACGCTGCAGGTCGACCGCCTCGATCGGCCGCGCGACCAGGCGCATCTCCAGGCCCTGCAGGTAGGCGTCGAGATCCGTTGCCGCCTCGAGCATCGCCTGCCGTTTCGCGTTGGCCGCATAGCTCAGGTTGCGCGAGGCATCGTCGGCGGTGAACGTGGCGGGCTCGAAGTAGCCCGCCGCGGCAAGCACCGCCGCGAAGCCGGAGACGTCATCGGGCAGCTCCGGCACCGCGACGTCCGGCAGCTCGCGCCGGATGATGTCCCTCTCGGCCGGATTGTCGTCGACGAAGACCAGTGCATCGAGCCCGAGATCGAGCGTCCGCGCGATCCGCCGCAGGTTGCTCGCCTTGTCCTGCCAGTTGGCGACGAAGCAGGCGACCTGGTCGCGCGCCAGCACCATCTCCGGATGCTCGCGAAACGCGGCTTCCGCCACTTCGGCGCTGTTCTTGCTGCACACCGCCAGCACGACTCCGCTCGCCGCGAGCAGCGCGACGTAGCGCTGGAAGCTCGCGAACGCCTCGCCGGCGGCGCTGCCCTGGCCGAGCGTGATGCCGTCGATGCCGTCCTCGCCCACGACCCCGCCCCAGAGCGTGTCGTCGAGATCGAGCACCAGGCACTTGCGCGACATGCCCATCGCGGCCGCGGCCACGCGGGCGACCAGATCGCCGTAGGCGGGCGCGGCCAGCGGACTGACCAGCTGCTTGGCATGGTGCCAGCGCCCCGGGTCGCCGATGCCCGGCGCGCCGCGCAGTGGATGCCAGGCGAGATCCAGCAACAGCGTGCCGTCCTCGCGCGCGGCGGCCCGCAGCCGCTCGTTCAGCCGCTCGCCGAGCGCGAACGGCGCCGCGGGCACCAGGCCTTCGTAGCACCCGAAGACGGGTGGCACCACGGGCAGTACGGTCTGCTGGATCACCCGCGCCCCGTAGCGCTCCCGCGCGCAGCGCCACAGCTGGCGCAGTTCGTCGACCCGCGCATCGACCGCCGCGGCGACCGAGTCCTCGTCCGCATCGAGCGGGAGGTCGAAGGCCAGGTCGACGGCATCGAGCGCGAGCAGGATGAGCTGCGGTCCGAAAGCGGCGATCGCGGGATCCCCCGCGAGCAGCTGCTGGCGGTACTGGCCGTATGCCGCAGGCAGGACTTCGAGATCGAGGCCGCGCTGGAGCGCGGCCACCCGTTTCGACGGCACGAGATGCTCGACGGTATGGGAGCCGACGATGCCCAGGCGCGCCGAGCGCGCGAACACGCCGGCCTCGCGCTGCGCCGGGCCGTCCACGGAATCGAGCAGCCGCGCGATCTGCGCCGTCGCCAGGAAATCGCGACGGTGGCCCGCCAGGTGCCGTGCCGTGGCGAGCCTCGCGGCCGGATCGGGGATGTCGCGCGCCGCCCGGATGGCCGAGCGCAGGTCCGGGTGCGGTACGAGCCAGGTCAGTTGCTCCATCGTGGCCACTCAGAACTGGAAGTACAGGAACTCGGTCGGTGCATTGGATACCGCCCGAAGGACGAGGTAGGCCGCCCCGATCCCGACGCGCGCGCCCGTTGCGATCGAGGGGCGCCAGACGAGGACCGGGGCGAGCCGTTGCAGCAGGCTGGGATCCGGACGGGCCTGCAGCGCGGTAGGGAAGCGACCCAGCCACTGCTGCGCATTCGGCAGGATCCAGGTCGCCACGAGCATGAGCGCGATCCACACGAGGTGCTCGCGGGTCACGAACGACAAGGGGGCCACGACGATCCCCCACTCCGCCAGCGCGCCGCGCAGCGTCCCGGGGGCGACCTGTGCGGCTGCCTCGGGCCCCGACACGCCCACCATCCCGGCCAGCAGGTTCAATGCCGCCGGGACATCGGCGGCCCGGAAGAAGACGAAGGAAACGACCACGCAGAGGAAGGTCAGCAGGACCGATGCGGCCCTGCGCAGCGGTGACGTGCCGCCGAGCCCGAAGCGCAGCCTCAGCTCGCGCCATGCATGGTTGATGCAGATGTAGACGCCGTGGAGCATGCCGAAGACGATGAACTGCCACCCGGCGCCATGCCAGACGCCGGAGATGAACATCGTCACCAGCGTCGGGAATGCGACCAGGGCGAACCAGGCGCCCGGCGACATCCGGCCGCGACGTGGCAAGCGCCGCCCCCTGGCGGCCCTGCGCCGGGCGATGCGCAGGCTGATCGGGTTGTAGACGTATGCGGTCAGGAACCGGGTGAGGGTCATGTGCCAGCGCGTCCAGAACTCGATGATGCCGGCCGCCTTGAAAGGGCTGTTGAAGTTCTGCGGCAGGCGGATGCAGAACATCAAGCCGAGACCGAGGGCCATGTCGGTATAGCCCGAGAAGTCGAAATAGAGCTGCAGCGAGTAGGCGAGCGCCCCGCCCCACGCATCGAACAGGGATACGCCCTCGCCCTGCGCGGCGGCCGCGAACACCGGCGATGCGACCAGGGCGAAGCGGTCCGCGATCTCGACCTTCTTCAGCAGGCCGAACAGGAACAGCGTGACCCCGAGTGCGACGGACCCCCACTGCAGGCGGAACTTCTCCGGATCACTGTACTGCGGGAGCATCTCCCGGTGGTGGACGATCGGCCCGGCGATCAGCTGCGGGAAGAAGCTGATGAACAGCGCGTAGTTGCCGAAGTCGTGCTCGACGGATACGCCGTCGTACGCATCGACGAGGTAGGCGATCTGCTGGAACGTGAAGAACGAGATCGCGAGCGGCAGGACGATGTGCGGGATCGACCACTGCAGGCCGGTCGCATCGACGAGGTTCGCCACGACGAAGGTGGTGTACTTGAAGAACCCGAGGAGCAGGACGTTGACGGCGATTCCCGCCGCCAGTTCGTACGGGTTCCGGCTCGCCGCGAGGCGCCGGGCCACCAGGAAATTGAAGACGATGCTGCCGACGAGGAGCGGCAGGTAGCGGACTTCCCACCAGGCGTAGAACGCCAGCGAGGCGACCGATACCCAGGCGACCGCCAGTCGATGCCAGCCCTGGGCGGAGAGGAATACGAACCCCGCGAATACGACCGGCAGGAAAACTAGCAGGAACTCCTGCGAGTTGAACAACACCCCTGGACCTTCCCGGAAACGACCCAACGCGGCCGCGCAGGCGGCCGGCCCACTGCCCGGCCTCGCGTGCGGGCGCGAGGCCGGCCAACGTCATCGCGCTACGGCGGCGTGATGCGGGAAAGCGGTGTCCTGGTCATGGCGGGAGGGGCGCAAGACGCGTGCCCGTGCAATCCTCGATCTTCTCGCCATTTTTCCCGGCGCCGAGAAGGGCGACCCCCGCCGCGGGAACGAGGACTCAGCCCAGCGCCCGGGTGAAGCGCTCGGCCTCGGCCCTGTCGAGCTCGTAGGCATCCTCGATCCGCCCGGCGGTGAGCACTTCGGCGGGCGCCCCGTCGGACACCAGCCGGCCGTCGCGTACCAGCAGGCAACGGTCGGCCCAGCGCGACACGAGATGCAGGTCGTGCAGCACCGCGACGATCGCCCAGCCTTCGCCGGCGAGCCGGCGCAGGGTCTTCATGAGGGCGAACTGGTGGCGCAGGTCCAGCGAGCTGGTGGGTTCGTCGAGCAGGAGCCAGCGGGCGCCGTCGGCCGGCGCCTCCCACACCTGCGCAAGGCTGCGCGCGATATGGACGCGCTGGCGCTCGCCGCCCGACAGCGCCAGGTAGTCGCGATCGGCGAGGTCCTCGATCCCGACGAGGCGCATGGCCTCGCCGATGATGCGATCGTCCCGCGCGCGCCCGCTCCTGCCATGATGGGGCGAACGCCCGAGGGCGACGACCTCGCTCACGAGGAAAGGGAACTGCAGGACGGCCTGCTGCGCCACGACCGCCCGACGCCGGGCCAGTTCGAGGCACGCCCAGTCGCGCAAGGGGCGGCCGTCGAGGCGGACCTGTCCGCCACCCGGGGCCAGCGAACCGGCCAGCACCCCGAGGAGCGTGGACTTGCCGGCCCCGTTGGGGCCGCAGATGGCGGCCAGCTCGCCGCTGCGGAACTCGCAGTCCAGGCCCGGGATGACCGTGCGGCCGCCACGGCGTACCGCCAGGCCGTGCACGCTCAGGCGCGAGCCGGCAGTACGCGGGCTCACCCGAAGCTCCCGGCGCCGCGCCGGCGCTGCAACAGCCAGAACAGGAACGGCGCCCCGACCAGGGCGGTGACCACCCCCAGCGGCAGCTCGGCCGGCGTCACCACGGTGCGGGCGACGAGGTCGGCCGCCAGCATCAGGGCCGCCCCGACCAGGGCGGAGGCGGGCAGCACGAAGCGATGGTCGGGGCCCGTCAGCAGCCGCACGAGGTGCGGGGTCACCAGCCCGAGGAAGCCGACGATGCCGCAGGCCGATACCGCGGCGCCCACCGCCAGCGCGGTCAGGACCACGGAACGGCGCTTCAGCGACGCGACCTCGACCCCGAGGTGCATGGCCGCGTCCTCCCCGAGCAGCAGGGCGTTCAGCGGCCGGGCCAGGCGCAGGGAGAGGAGCGTTGCGACCAGCATGACGACGACGGCCGGGAGGCTGGACTGCCAGCTGGCCGCCCCGACGCTGAGGAAGGTGAGATAGCCGATGAAGGCGCCGGCCAGTGCGTTGGCTGCGACTCCCGACAACAGCATGGTGGCGATCACCACCCTGCCGTCGAACAGCGAGACGCGGTAGATGAGGCCCGTGGTCAGCAGCGATCCCAGGAAGGCGGCGATCGGCAGGGCCAGGCCACCGAAGCCGGCGAGCAGGCCCGGGCCCAGCACGATGACCGCCACCGCCGCGAGCGCCCCGCCCGCCGAGACGCCGATCAGTCCCGGATCGGCCAGGGGATTGCGGAACATGCCCTGCATCACGGCGCCGGA
>DAIMFM010000165.1:0-7148 GCA_036724585.1 Burkholderiaceae bacterium
CCCGCACGATCGCGGACTTGCCCTCGATCGCGATGTCCGCGCCGAGCCGCTGCATCTCTAGCTCGTTCATGATGCGTTTCTCGATGATGGTCTCGGTGATGACGCCGGCCCCCTGCGCGACGCAGTTCATGGCCATCAGCTGGGCCTGCATGTCGGTGGCGAAGCCGGGATAGGGGGCGGTGCGCACGTCGACCGCCCGGGGCCGGCGGTCCATGCGCACGCGGACCCAGTCCGCGCCGGTCTCCAGGTGCACGCCGGCCTCGGCCAGCTTGTCGAGCGTGGCCCCGAGCGACACCGGTTCGACCGCCCGCAGGACGACGTCGCCGCCGGCGGCCGCGACCGCGCACAGGAACGTGCCGGCCTCGATCCGGTCCGGCATGACGCGGCAGTTCGCCGCATGCAGGCGCTCGACGCCGGCGATCCGGATGCGGTCGGTACCGGCGCCCTCGATGCGGGCCCCCATCGCGACCAGGGCGCGCGCGAGATCGACCACCTCGGGCTCGCGCGCCGCGTTCTCGATGAGGGTCTCGCCCTGCGCGAGCACCGCGGCCATCATGAGGTTCTCGGTCCCGGTGACCGTGACCATGTCGGTGACGATGCGGGCACCGCGCAGGCGCCTCGCCCGGGCGACCACGTAGCCGTGCTCGATCGTGATCTCCGCGCCGAGCGCCTCGAGCCCCTTGATGTGCTGGTCTACCGGGCGTTGCCCGATCGCGCAGCCGCCCGGCAGCGAGACCCTGGCCTCCCCGAAGCGGGCGAGCATGGGCCCGAGCACCAGGATCGAGGCCCGCATGGTCTTGACGAGTTCGTAGGGAGCCTCGAGCCGGTCGATCCGGCCGCAGTCGACATGGATCCGCTCACCGTCGCGCTCGCAGGTCGCGCCCATGGTCGCGAGCAGGCGCATCGTCGTATCCACGTCGCGCAGCCGCGGCACGTTGTCGACCACCACGGGTTCCGCATCGAGCAGGGCGGCGCACAGGATCGGCAGCGCCGCGTTCTTGGCGCCCGATACGCGGACCTCGCCGGCGAGCGGCGTGCCGCCGACGATGTGGAGTCTGTCCATGGTTTCCTCGCGGCTAGCGGGACTGTGCGGCGTGCTCGTCGGGCGTTAGGGTCTTCATCGACAGCGCATGGATCTGCTCGCGCATGCGGTCGCCCAGCGCGCGGTAGACCAGCTGGTGGCGCTGCACCGGCCGCTTGCCCTCGAACAGGGCGGACACGATCAGGGCGTCGAAGTGGCGGCCGTCGCCCTCGACCTCGAGGAGTTCACAAGGCAGGCCCTCGGCGATGAATCGGCGAACATCCTGGGGAGTAACCATCTCGTTCCGGCTCCTGTATCGGGGCGCACCGACCCGGTGGGGATCAGTAGCGCAGCTTGTAGCCCCGGGACAGCAAGGCCAGCGCGAGCGCGGCCATCAGCCCGAAGCTGCCGCCGACCACGACCAGGCTGGTCCAGGGGTCCACATCGGATACGCCGAGGAACCCGCGGCGGAAGCCGTCGACCATGTAGAAGAACGGGTTCAGGTGGGACAGATCCTGCCAGAACCCGGGCAGCGACTTCACCGAGTA
This sequence comes from Burkholderiaceae bacterium, assembly GCA_036724585.1. Classification (GTDB taxonomy): domain Bacteria; phylum Pseudomonadota; class Gammaproteobacteria; order Burkholderiales; family Burkholderiaceae_E; genus JAMLIN01. The sequence continues at coordinate 1,570 of DAIMFM010000165.1, forward strand.
GAACACGCCGGCCAGGAAGGTCAGCGGCATGATGAAGAAATTCTGGAAGGCGGCCATCTGGTCGAACTTGTCGGCCCAGATGCCGGCGAGCAGCCCCATTGTAGCGAGAATCGCACTGCCCAGCACCGCGAAGACGATGGCCCAGGCCGGCTCCGCGAGGCCCGGCGCGATGAACCAGGTGGTCACGATGAGCACGCCGGCGCCCACGGCCAGGCCCCGGACCATGGCCGCCAGGACGTAGGCGAGGAAGATCTCGAGGTTCGACATCGGCGGCAGCAGGATGAACACGATGTTGCCGGTCACCTTGCTCTGGACCATCGACGAGGAGCTGTTGGCGAAGGAGTTCTGCAGCAGGGACATCATCACCAGGCCCGGGACCAGGAACGAGGTGTAGCCGACGCTGTCGAAGACCTCGACGCGGTCCTCGAGGACGTGGCCGAAGATCAGCAGGTACAGCAGGGACGAGACGATGGGGGCGCCAACGGTCTGGAAGCCCACCTTCGTGAAGCGCAGCACTTCCTTGTAGAAGAGGGTACGAAGGCCGCTCATACCCGCGACTCCCGCATGATCGAGACGAAGACGTCCTCGAGGTCCGCATGCAGCAGCTCCATCTCCTCGATGCGGCAACCGGCCTCGCGCAGGGCGGCGAGCATGGGTTCGACGGCCTCGTAGCGTTCGACGCGCAGCGCGATCCGCTCGGGCTCCGGCGATTCCATGACCAGGGGCTCCAGCCGGGCCGGCAGCGGCGAGCCCGACAGGCGCAGCACGAGCCGCCCGGCGCTGAACCGGCGCAGCAGTTCGCGGGTGGCGTCGAGCGCCACCAGCCGGCCCTGGTTGAGCATCGCGATGCGGCCGCAATACTCCTGCGCTTCCTCGAGGTAGTGGGTCGTGAGCACGATCGTGTGACCCTTCTCGTTGAGCCGGCGGATGAACTGCCACAGGGTGTGGCGCAGCTCCACGTCGACCCCGTCGGCTCGTCGAGGATGATCACCGGCGGCCGGTGCACGAGCGCCTGGGCGACCAGGACCCGGCGCTTCATGCCCCCCGACAGGGCGCGCATGTTCTCGTTCGCCTTGTCCTCGAGATCGAGGCCGGCGAGGATCTCGTCGATCCAGGGGTCGTTGCGCCGGATGCCGTAGTAGCCGGAGGTGAGGCGCAGCGTCTCGCGGACCGTGAAGAACGGATCGAAGACGAGTTCCTGGGGCACCACGCCGAGCGCCGCCCGGGCGGCCCGATAGTCCGAGACCACGTCGTGGCCCATGACCCGCACCGTGCCGGAGCTCGCCCTCACGAGTCCGGCGACCGCCGAGATCAGCGTGGTCTTGCCGGCGCCGTTGGGACCGAGCAGCCCGAAGAACTCGCCCTCGTGGACCTGGAGCGAGACTCCGTGGAGCGCGGTGAACGACCCGTATCGCTTGACGACCGAATCGATGTCGATGGCGTTGGACATGGCATCCGAGCGGGACGGCGAAGCCGGCGCCGGGCCTCGGCCCCGGGGCGCTTGGCGCGCCTAGCCGCGCCCGGCGCCCGCGCTTGCGGCCGGGGTGTCGAAAAGCAGGGAATCGACGCCGTAGAGAGTGGCGAGTTTACGCAAATTCGCCGGAACATTCAGGAAGCGCGCCCCGGCGCCGCCCGGCGCGCGCCGGATCCCGAGCAGGACCGCGATGGCCGACGAGTCGTACTCCGCGAGCGGCGCAAGGTCGAATTCGCGCTCGCCGGCGGCGCAAGCGGCCAGCGCCGCCTCCCGGAATGCGGCGGCTTCGGCCAGGGTGATCCGAGCCGGAACCTGCATGCGTCCTCAGGCCTTCGGGGCCGTGGCTTCGTCGCCGCGGCTGTTGCGCTCGCGCAGCGAATCGATCAGGCCCTGGATGCCGCCCTGGTTGATGATCGGCGCGAACTGGTTGCGGTAGGTCTCGACCAGCCAGATCCCCATGACGTTGATGTCGTAGATCTTCCAGTTCTCGTCGGTGCGCCGCATCCGGTAGTCGAGCTGGATCGGCTCCGTTCCCTGCCCGATCACCTCGCTGCGCACGATGACGTCCTTGTCCGCCGGGTCGGCGCGCAGGGGCTTCATCCGGATCGACTGGTCGCGCACTTCGGAGAGGGCGCCGGAATAGGTGCGCAGCAACAGCGTCCGGAACTGCTCGATGAGTTCCTTGCGCTGCTCCGGCGTCGCCTCGCGCCAGCCCCGGCCGACCGAGAGCGCGGTCATGCGCTGGAAGTCGACGTTCGGCATGATCATCTCGTCGACGAACTGGGAGACCCGGTCGAGGTTGCCGGCCCGGATCTCCGGGTCGGCCTTGATGCGGGCCAGGACCTCCGCGCTCACCCGCTCGATCTGCTTGTCGGGCGCCTCCACGGCAAGCGCCGGCGTCGATGCCGCCCCGAGGGCCAGTCCGGCGAGCAGCGCGAACAGCCCCAGCATGAAGCGGCGCGTGGGTCGCGGTAATGCGAGGCGAGTCATGGGCGCTCCTTGTCGATCACTCTTCATCGAGCCAGCTGTCGTCGTAGTCGTCCGGCGGCGGGTCGCCATCGTACACAAGGTTGCGCCGGCGCTGCAGATAGCCGTCCCGCATGAGCAGGTACCGGTCGAGCGCGATGTCGTCCATGATCCCGCTCGCGCCCAGCAGGCCGGCGCGCGCATCGAGCACGCGGATTGCGTAGATGCCGTTGCGCACGGGGACGTCACTGACCACATGGGCCAGCGGGTCGGCATAGCCATCGGCCACCAGCGCCGGGCCGTCCCGGAAATTGGACGGGCCCAGGAACGGCAGCACGAGGTAGGGCCCGGTCGGCACGCCCCATACCCCCAGCGTCTGGCCGAAGTCCTCGCGGTGCTTCGCGAAGCCGAGCTCCGAGGCCACGTCGCCCATGCCCAGGAACCCGAAGGTGGTGTTGATCACCACCCGGCCGAAGTCGCTCGCCGCCCGCCCCGGCTTGCCCTGCAGGAGGTTGTTCACCGAGGTCCAGACGTCGCGCAGGTTCTCGAACATGTTGCCGGCGACGAAGCGGAAGGTTTCCGGGACGTAGTCGCGATAGGCGGTTGCCGCGGGCTCGAGGGCGTACCGGTCGAGCGTGTCGTTGAAGGCGAAGACCGCGCGGTTCATCGGCTCGAGCGGATCGACGGAGGCGTCGGGGCCCTGCGAACTGGCGCAGCCGCCCAGCGCCATGGCGCCGGCCAGCACCGACCCCAAAAGCAGGCCGCGCAGCCGGGCCGGGCAGGACGCCGCGCTCACCGTGACCCCCCTTCCGAGGCGCGACCATAGAGGAACTGGCCGATCAGGTTCTCGAGGACGACCGCCGACTGCGTCAGGTTGATGACGTCGCCCGGCTCGAGGTCTTCGAGGTCGGCGCCCGGCGACAGCCCGATGTACTGCTCGCCGAGCAGGCCCGAGGTGAGGATGCTCGCCGAACTGTCCTTGGGAAAGCGGTAGCGCTCGTCGATCTCGAGGTGGACCGTTGCGCGGAACGTCTTCGGGTCGAAGCCGATCGACTGGACGCGGCCGACGACGACGCCGGCGCTCTTGACCGGCGCCCTCGCCTTCAGTCCGCCGATGTTGTCGAACCTGGCCGTCACCGAATAGCCGTCGGCGAAACTGAAGGTGGCGAGGTTGCCCACCTTCAGGGAGAGGAAGAGGATCGCGGCGAGCCCGGCCAGGACGAACAGGCCCACCAGCAGATCGGTCGTCTTTCGGTTCATCTTTCGACCTCAGGTGCTGAACATCAGCGCGGTTAGGAGAAAGTCGGCGGCGAGCACGGCCAGCGACGAGGCGACCACGGTGGTCGTGGTGGCCCGGGCGACCCCCTCCGGCGTCGGCCGCGCCTCGTAGCCGACGTACAGGGCGACGAAGGCGCAGATGAAGCCGAAGACGACGCTCTTGATCAGCCCGTTGCCGACGTCGGAGAAGACGTCCACCCCCGCCTGCATCTGGGACCAGAACGATCCCGCGTCGACACCGATCAGGTGTACCCCGACGAGATAGCCGCCGAAGACCCCGACCGCCGAGAACATCGCGGCGAGCAGCGGCATGGCGATGACGGCCCCGAGGAAGCGCGGCGCCAGCACGCGGGCGACCGGGTCGACCGCCATCATCTCCATCGCGAGCAGCTGTTCGCCCGACTTCATCAGGCCGATCTCGGCGGTCAGCGACGTGCCGGCGCGCCCCGCGAAGAGCAGCGCCGCCACGACCGGGCCGAGCTCGCGCACCAGCGACAGCGCGACCAGGACGCCCAGGGCCTGCTCCGACCCGAAGGCTTCCAGCGTGTAGTAGCCCTGCAGGCCGAGGACGAACCCGACGAACAGCCCCGAGACGAGGATTATCGACAGCGAGTGGTTGCCGATGAAGTGGACCTGGTCGATGAGCAGCCGGGGTCGGCGCAATGCCCTCAGCGAGACGAGGCAAAGCCGCAGGAAGAAGCGGGCACCGTAGCCCATGCCGGTGAGCAGGGCCAGCACCCACGCGCCGATACCGGCGATCGCATCGAGGATGCGGGTCACGGGGCGTCCCCGATGCCGAAATCGCTCGCCAGGGGAGCCGCGGGATAGTGGAACGGCACCGGACCCTGCCGCTCGCCCTTGAGGAACTGCATCACCAGCGGGTCGGTCGAGGCCATCATCTCGGCCGGCGTGCCGCCGGCGGCGATGCGGCCCTGGGCCAGCAGGTAGACCTGGTCGGCGATCTCGAAGGATTCATGGACATCGTGGGTGACCACGATCGAGGTCGCGCCGAGGGCGTCGTTGAGGCGACGGATCAGCTGCGCGACGGTGCCCAGCGAGATGGGGTCGAGCCCCGCGAAGGGCTCGTCGTAGAGCAGCAGCGGCGGGTCGAGCGCGATCGCCCGCGCCAGCGCGATCCGCCTCGCCATGCCGCCGGAGACCTGGGAGGTGCGCAGGCGGGCAGCGCCGCGCAGGCCGACCGCGTTCAGCTTCATGAGGACCAGGTCGCGGATCGTCTCCTCGGGCAGGTCGGTGTGCTCGCGCAAGGGGAACGCCACGTTCTCGAAGACGTCGAGGTCGGTGAACAGCGCGCCGAACTGGAACAGCATGCCCATGCGGCGCCGGGCGGCGAAGAGTTCGTCGTGCCGGAGCGCGCCGATGTCGGTCCCGTCGAAGAGCACCCGGCCGCGCTGCGCCCGCACCTGGCCGCCGATCAGGCGCAGCAGGGTCGTCTTGCCGGAGCCGGACCCCCCCATCAGGGCGGTCACCGACCCGCGGCGAAACGCCATGTCGACACCATCGAGGATCGGGCGCTCGTCGTAGCCGAAGCGCAGGTTCTCGATGCGAAGGATGTCGGCAGGGGAAGTGTCGTGGGAAGCGTGGGGCAATTCGGGAGGCCGGCGGCGCCGGTCCTTGTCGGAAGCCTAAGCGGGGATTCTAGCCGCAAGTGCCGGCATGACGCTGCCCTGGCGGCCGTCGCGCGCGCCGCAGTGTGGCGCACTGTCTATATACTCGGCGCCATGGACAAGGCGCCCGCATCCGACGCGGCCTGGCTCAGGCAGCGCGCGATCGAAGTGCTGCGCATCGAGGCGCAGGCGATCGCCGGGCTCGAATCGCGGCTCGATGACGGCTTCGCCCGGGC
>DAIMFM010000166.1:0-2861 GCA_036724585.1 Burkholderiaceae bacterium
GCGCGCGGGCGCCATGCGCCGGCGCGCCGAGGCGCTCGACCCGGTGCTGCGGGGCATGCTCTGGAGCGTCGGCGCGGGCCTCGGCTTCGCCCTGCTCAATGCGCTGCTGCGGGTGCTGACGACGGAGCTCGACCCGATGCAGGCGCAGTTCCTGCGCTACCTCTTCGGGCTCGTCGTGATGCTGCCGATCATGCTGCGCCACGGGCTTGCCAGGTACCGCCCCAACGGCCTGGCGGGCCAGCTGTGGCGCGGCGTGGTCCATACCTCCGGGCTGATGCTGTGGTTCACCGCACTGCCCCATCTCTCGCTCGCCTACATGACGGCGATCGGCTTCACCACGCCGATCTTCATCATGCTGGGCGCCGCCATCTTCTTTCGCGAGAAGATGCTGGCCTCGCGCTGGTTCGCGGCGCTGCTCGGCTTCGGCGGCGTGCTCGTCGTGGTCGGCCCCAAGCTCGCCGGCGGCGAACTCCTGTACGCGCTGGTGATGCTCGGCTCGGCGCCGCTGTTCGCCGGCTCCTTCCTCATCACGAAGGCGCTCACCCGGCGCGACAGCCCGGCGGTGATCGTGGTATGGCAGTCGATCGTGGTCGCGGGCTTCTCGCTGCCGCTCGCGCTCATGGCCTGGACCCCGCCGACCCCGGCCCAGTGGGCCTGGTTCGCCGTCAGCGGCGTGCTGGGCAGCGTCGGGCACTACTGCCTGACCCGCTCCTTCGCGGTCGCCGACATTTCCGCGACGCAGCCGGTGCGCTTCCTCGACCTGGTGTGGGCCTCGATCCTGGGCTTCCTGATCTTCGCCGACGTGCCCGCGCTTTCCACCCTCGCCGGCGGCTCCATCATCCTGGCCTCGACGGTCTGGATCGCGCGACGCGAATCCCGCTCCCGCTCCCGGTCCCTGCCCGGCCAGGACCCCGCGCCGGAGCGGCGCCCGCCGGGTCCCGACACCCCGGCCCTGAAATGATTCAGAAGACCGCCGACTGGCCACCGTCGATGTTGATGCTCGAGCCGGTGACGAAGCTGGCGGCCTCCGAGGCCAGGAAGGCGATGACGTTGGCGGCCTCGTCGGCGCGACCGACGCGACCGAGCGGGATCGAACCGGCCAGCTTCGCGTAGTAGTCCTCGAGCGCCAGGCCGGCGCGCCGCGCATGCCCCTCGTGCTGTCCCGCCCGCACGAAACCGATGCACACGCTGTTGACGAGGATGCCGTCGGGCGCGAGTTCCTTCGACAGCGCCTTGGTCATGGCCTGGCCCGCCGCCCGACTGACGGTGGTGGGCATGCTGCGCGCCGGCGGCGCCTTCGCGCCGATGTTCGTGACGTTGACGATCCGCCCGCCGCCGCGCGCCCGCATCGACGGCACCACCAGGCGGGCGAGCCGGATCGCCGCGAAGAGCTTCAGGTCGAGGTCGGCCTGCCAGGCTTCGTCGGTGACCGATTCGAACTTGCCGGTGGCGGCGGTCCCGGCGTTGTTGACCAGGATGTCGACGCCGCCGAACGCATGCATGGTCGCGCCCACGAGGCGATTGAGGTCGTCGGGGCTCGCGACGTCGGCCACGACCGGCAGCGCCTCGCCCCCGGCGTCGCGGATCGCGCCCGCCGCCCGGTCTAGCCCGTCCTGGCCGCGGGCGCAGAGCACCACGCGCGCGCCCTCGGCGGCGAGCCGCCCGGCGGTGGCAAGGCCGATGCCCTGGCTGGCTCCAGTCACGATCGCGACCTTGCCGGCAAGTCCGAGTTCCATCGCTCTCCTCCCGTTCGACAAGCCCTCCGGCGGAGGGCGCAGGGGGAATCTTGCACCAGTTCGACTCCCGCCGAGGGGCTTGCCCGGCACCCCCCGGGGGCATGGCGGGGGCGCAGGCGGGACGAAGCGGGGGCACGACTCGCGTCCGGCCCCCGGCAGTGATAGCCTTGGACGAGAACCCACGAGGACAGTCGACATGTCAGTGCACGACCACGATGACGATGACCATGACCATGGCCACGACCATGACCACGGCTCGGAGCTTTCGCCGATGGACCTGCGCGTTCGCGCGCTCCACTCGCTGCTGACCGCGAAGGGCTATATCGACCCGGCTGCGCTCGATCGCATCGTCGACACCTATGAGACGCGCGTCGGGCCGCGCAACGGCGCCGCGGTGGTCGCCCGCGCCTGGACCGATCCGGAGTTCCTGGACTGGCTGCGCCGCGATGCCACCGCCGCCATCCACTCGATGGGCTTCACCGGGCGCCAGGGCGAGCACATGACGGTGGTGGAGAACACGCCCGACACCCACAACATGGTGGTGTGCACGCTCTGCTCCTGCTATCCCTGGCCCGTGCTGGGGCTGCCGCCGGTCTGGTACAAGTCCGCGCCGTATCGCTCGCGGGCGGTGCGCGAACCCCGCGCGGTACTGGCCGAATTCGGCGTGGAGCTGCCCGAGTCGACGCGCATCCGCGTCTGGGATTCCACCGCGGAGACGCGCTATCTCGTCCTGCCCATGCGGCCGGCCGGCACCGAAGGCTGGAGCGCCGAACGGCTCGCCACGCTGGTGAACCGCGACTCCATGATCGGCACCGCGCTGGCGACATCCCCCGACAGCCTGGAGGTGGCGTGACATGAGCCTATGGCGAACCTCGGCCGATATCGGCGGCATGCACGGCTTCGGTCCCGTCGAGCCCGAGGTCGACGAACCCCTGTTCCATGCCGCCTGGGAGCCGATGGCGATGGCCATCACCGTCGCGCTCGGCGCTTCCGGGCGCTGGACCATCGACCATTCGCGCGCGCAACGCGAATCCCTGCCGGTCGAGCGCTACCGCTCCAATACCTACTACCAGATCTGGATCGATGCGCTCGAGAAGCAGTTGCTGCGCTATGGCATGGTGACCG
>DAIMFM010000166.1:2871-6671 GCA_036724585.1 Burkholderiaceae bacterium
GGAGGAACTCGCCACCGGCGAGATGCAGGTCCCTCCCGTGGAGCTGCCCCGCAAGCTGGCCGCCGCCGATGTCGACGCCGCGCTTGCCCGGGGCTCCCCGACGGAGCGCGAGCCCAGGAGCCCGGCGCGCTTCAAGGTCGGCGACCGGGTGCGCACCAGTGCGGCCATGCCCGCGGGCCATACCCGGCTCCCGGTCTATGCGCGCGACAAGGTCGGTGTCGTCCGGCTGGTCCATGGTGTCCATGTCTTCCCGGACGTCCATTCCACGGGCGAGGAGCCGCCCTACCGCGAAGACCCGCAGTGGCTGTATGCGGTCGAGTTCGACGGCCGCGAGCTCTGGGGCGACGACGGCGACGCGGGGCTCACGGTGCTGATCGACGCGTGGGAACCCTATCTCGAACCGGTGAATCCGCAATGAAGAACGTCTGGTGCGACCTCCCGCTCCTTCCCGCCGACGAGGACGGGCCGGTGTTCGCCGAGCCGTGGCAGGCGCAGGCCTTTGCAATGGCGGTGCATCTCCACGCCAGGGGCGCCTTCGCATGGACCGAATGGGCGGACACGCTCTCCGCCGCGATCCGCCGTGCGCAGGCGGCCGGCGACGCCGATCTGGGCGACACCTACTACCTCCACTGGCTCGACGCGCTCGAGCGGCTGGTGCGCGACAAGGGGCTCGCCACCGAGGATGCGCTGGCGGGCCTGCGCGGCGCCTGGGCCGAGGCCGCGGCGCGCACGCCGCACGGCCAGCCGGTCGACATCGATCCCGCCACCCTGGCCGGGCTGGTCGCCCGGGCCTGAGGCCACCCGGGCCCATGCGCCGGGCGGCCTCAGCGCCAGGCGAACACCGGCTGTTCCAGCCCGTCCACGCGGGTAGTGCGTCCGGCAAGCACCTCGCGGAACTGGTAGAGCACGGCGGCCGTAGGCGCATGGATGAAGCGCTCGCCCATCCGCAGCCGGACCACCGGGCGCTCGCTCTCCGGAATGCGGGTGAAGTCGACCGCGTCGCTCGCCTCGATCAGGGCCAGGGGCACCCGGTGGACCGAGGCGACCTCGTCGGGGTTGGGCTTGAGGCGGGCGGCGTCACCGCCCCAGACGACCACCGGGGTGATGAGGTACCCCGAGCGCGTCGGGTAATCGTCGAGCACCGCCATCACGTCGCCCGTGCCGCGCGCGAGCCCGACTTCCTCGTCCAGTTCGCGCAGCACCGCATCGATCGCGGTTTCGCCGGCATCGAGCCGACCACCCGGCAGCGCCCACTGGCCGGCGTGGGCGCGCAGCCTCGAGACACGCCGGGTGAGCACGAATGCCGGCGAGCCGTCCTCGGCATCGGTGATCGCGATCGCGACCGCCGCGTGTCGCGGCTCGTCCTGGCCGGGCCAGGCGACCCGGGCACGAACGAAGGCGGCGCATCGTCGCGCAATCTCCGCGCGGGCGGAGTCGCTCAGTACCCCCACAGCAGCTTGCGCGATACCCAGCCGGTGGCGCCGGCCTGTGTCTCTACCTTGGCCCAGCCTTCACGCTGCTCGATAGTGCGCAGGACGTCGCCACGCTGGACCGTGCCGATGACCTTGGTGTTGGTACCGGGGCCGCTGCGCAGGTTCACCGGCCCGTTGGACTTGACCACCATGTGCGGCTTGTGGGCCGTCATGGGTCCGTAGACCCAGCCCTCGTCGGATTCGAAATCGCGCACGTTGAGCCAGTCGCCCTTGCGGCCGATCACCATCAGCGGATAGCCGCGGCTCAGCAGCCAGTTCGACTTGTGCTGGGTGCCGGGGCCGCTTCGCATGTTGATCTCGTCCCGGTCGACGCTCACCATCTCGATGGCGTGGGCAGCCGGCAACAGCACGATCATCAGGAAAACGAGGGCGATCGAGCGAAAGATCATTCCTTGCGATGCGGTCATGGGTTCCTTTCGTCAGGAGGTGGGTGAAGGCCACGCGCGGGCGCGGCCGGAAACACCGATTCCAACAATTCCGGGCGCGGGGATCAAGTCCGCGATGTCCCGGAGGCTGGCACTCGCGGCTCAGGCGCTGGCGCGCTTCGGCGACTTCGGGTCGTTTTCGGTCTTCGAGGGCCTGGGGACGCGTCCCATCAGGTAGAACTCGGCATTCGGCATCATGCCGGAGAGGTTCGCCATCCGGTTCGAGAGCGCGAAGAAGCCGGCGATCGCGCCGATGTCCCAGGCATCCTCCGCGTCGAAGCCGTGCCTGTAAAGGGCTTCGAAGTCCGCGTCGGACAGCGTCGCGGAGTCGGTGGCGACCTTCATCGCGAAATCGAGCATGGCGCGCTGGCGCGCGGTGATGTCGGCCTTGCGATAGTTGGTCGCGACCTGGTCGGCCAGCAGCGGCTTCTTCTCGTAGATGCGCAGCAGGGCGCCATGCGCGACCACGCAGTACAGGCACTGGTTGGCCGCGCTGGTGGCCACCACGATCATTTCGCGATCGCCCTTGGTGAGCGAGCTTTCCTCGCGCAGCATGAGCGCGTCATGATAGGCGAAGAAGGCGCGGAACTCCGCGGGTCGACGGGCAAGCATGAGGAAGACGTTCGGCACGAAGCCGGCCTTCTCCTGCACGCCCAGGAGCATGTCCCGGATGTCCTCCGGCAGGTCGCCAAGTTCGGCCATGGGATAGCGTTCGGCGGACTCGGTCGCGCTCATGGGGATCTCCAGACGGTGCGATGATGAAGCGGATTGCCCCGAGGATACGCCCAGTCGGCAGTTTGCAGCAAAACGGGGGCAATCGAGCCCAAGCTGCGACGATCGTCGGCTATCGTCGCCGTGAGTCGCGCAATCGCCCCGCCAGGCGATACCGCTGCCAGGTGCCGCGCGCATTGCACCAGGCGAGCATCAGGCCGTAGCGGCCATCGAGGAAGCCGCCGCGCAGCAGGTAGCCGCGCAGGAAGGTCCAGCTGGCATGGCCGATCGCCGACAGCAGGCCGCCCCGGCCCCGGGCCGCCACGCGACCCGCGCCCGCCTCGGCATAGCGGCGCCCTTTCTCGAGCGCGTCTTCCAGCGAGTCGATGGTGTAGTGCATCAGCAGCCCGTCCAGGACCGGGGCCGGCCCGGCGTGATCGAGCCGTTCGTGGACCAGGTCCTCGGTGAAGCGCGCCGCACCGCGCCGGAACAGCCGCGGCACCCGGTCGCCGTACCAGTCGCCGAAGCGCAGCGGCCGGCCCGCGAAGCAGGAACGCCGCCGGACCTGGAACACGTCCGCGCCCCCCGGCGCGCGTATCGCCGCGAGGATCGCGTCGCGCAGCGCCGGCGTGACGACCTCGTCCGCATCGATCGAGAACACCCAGTCGCCGGTGGCGAGCTCGAGGGCCCGGTTCTTCTGCACGCCGAACCCGGGCCAGTCGGCACGCACGCTCACGCGGGCGCCGGCGGCGCGGGCGAGCGCGACGGTATCGTCGGTGCTCCCCGAGTCGACCACCACCACTTCGTCGGCGAAATCGACCGAGCGCAGGCAGCATTCGATGCGTCGCGCCTCGTTGCGCGTGATGATGATCGCCGAGAGGCTCGGTACAGCGCTCATGCCCGTTCGCGCGCCACCACGTCGGCGAAGCCGGCCAGCAGCGCCACCGACAGGGCGTAGTAGAGCGTCGAGAAGTGGATGTAGAAGAAGGGATCGGTCGCGCAGAAGATCGCCGTGGTGCCGACGAGCAGCGCGCCGGCGAGCGCGCATGCCCCGCCGACCGAGCGCCCCGGCCCGGCGCGCCGCAGCACGCCGATGAAATGCACGAGCGGGCCGAGCAGCACGGCGAGCAGCGCGATCACCCCGACCACCCCGCCGGTGGCCGCATACTCG
>DAIMFM010000166.1:6681-7143 GCA_036724585.1 Burkholderiaceae bacterium
CGCGTACTCGAGGTACTCGCTGTGCGGGTGGCCCTGCCTGGACAGCGAGGCGGGAACCTCGCCGGCGGCGATCATCTCGTTGAGCTCGGCATTGAAGCGGCCCGGCCCGACGCCGATCCAGGGGTGGGCCTCGGCCATCACCAGGCTCGCGCGCCACATCTCGAGCCGCTCGGCCACCGAATCGCCGGCGACGACATGGCCCGGGGTGTACTGCTCGTACTGCTGCAGGCCGAGTGCGAGGCGATCCCGCACCGGCGAGCCCGGCACGGCGACGAGGCCGGCGACGAGGAGCACGCCGGCGCTCGCCGCGAGCACCCGGCCGCGGACCGGCAGCGCCCGCGATGCGAGCAGCCAGGCGGCCAGCGGCACCAGGACCGCGAGCCAGGCGCCGCGGGTATTCGCGAGCACCAGCGCCACCAGGGCGCCGAGGGCGGGGTTGAACAGCTCGTCGCCGGTGGCGGC
>DAIMFM010000167.1:0-6996 GCA_036724585.1 Burkholderiaceae bacterium
CGGTGGTGGCGGGCGACTCCTGGAGCGCCCGCCGTGCCGCCGAGTCCGCCCGGCCGGCGTGGCGCGGCGGTGGCGCCCGCTCGGCCTCGAGCGAGGCGGCGATCGCCCGGCTGCGCGAGGCGGTCGAGGGCGAGGACGGTTTCGCCGTCCAGGCGCGCGGCGACCTCGAGGCGGCCTTCGCGGCCGCCGCCACGGTCGTCGAAGCCCGCTACGAGGTGCCGTACCTCGCCCATGCGACGATGGAACCGCCCAACGCGACGGCGTGGCTGCGCGACGGCAGGCTGACGGTCTGGGCCCCCACCCAGGCGCCGGGGGCCGCCCTTCACGCCGCCATCGAGGCCAGCGGCCTGCCGCCGGCGCAGGTCGACCTCGAACGGACACTGCTCGGCGGCGGATTCGGGCGCGGCCTCGAGGTCGACGTCGTGCGCCAGGCCGTGCGCATCGCCATGGCCATGCCCGGCCGCCCGGTCCAGGCGCTGTGGTCGCGCGAACAGGACCTGGGCCACGACTTCTACCGTCCGGCCTTCGCCGCCCGCTTCGCCGCCGCGCTCGACGATGCCGGCCGGGTCCTGGGCTGGCGCCTGCGCACCGCCGGCGACTCGGTGGCGCTCAACTGGCTGCTCCGCAACCGTCTCGACCTCGACCTGCCGGTGCCGGATACCTCGTCGTCCGAGGGGCTGTTCGACCAGGCCTACGCGGTCCCGGCGCGGCGCGTCGAGCATGTCCGCGTGCGCTCGGAGATCCCCGTCGGCAACTGGCGCTCGGTGGGCCACTCGCACAACGCCTTCTTCCTCGAGAGCTTCATCGACGAACTCGCGGTGCGCACGCGCATCGATCCGCTGCGCTTCCGGCTGGACATGCTGCGCGAGGCGCCACGCCACCGGGCGGTGCTCGAGCTTGCCGCCAGTCGTGGCGGATGGCACGAGCCGGCGCCCCCGGGCCGCGCCCGCGGCCTCGCCATGCACGAGTGCTACGGCACCATCGTCGCCATGGTGGCCGAGGTCGGGCATGGCCCGGACGACGGCGGCGTGGTGGTGCACCGGGTGTGCTGCGCGATCGACTGCGGCTCGGTCGTCAATCCGGGCATCGTCGCCCAGCAGGTCGAGGGCGGCGTGGTGTTCGGGCTGTCGGCACGGGCGCATCGACGTGGACGAGGGCAGGGTGCAGCAGGACGGCTTCGGCGGCTTCCCGCTGCTGCGGCTGGCCGAGGCGCCCCGGGTCGAGACCCACATCGTGGCGAGCGCCCTGCCGCCGGGTGGCGTGGGCGAGCCGGGCGTGCCCCCGATCGCGCCGGCGGTGGCCAACGCGGTGTTCTCCCTGACCGGGCGCCGGCCGCGACGCCTGCCCCTGGCCGTGCGCGACGGGCGCTGAGCGTCGCGTCCACGCCGGTGCGTCGGGCCATGGTGGCCGCGCCCGTCGTCAGTCCCGGAAGTTCTCGAAGGACAGTGGCAGCTCGTCGACCTTCTCGCGCAGGAGGGCGATCACCTCCTGGAGGGCATCGCGCTTGGGGCCGGTGACCCGGACGGTATCGCCCTGGATGCTCGCCTGCACCTTGAGCTTGCTGTCCTTGACCAGCTTCACGATCCGCTTCGCATCGGTTCCGGACACGCCGTTGCGCACGGTGATCGGCTGCTTGACCTTGTCGCCGCCGATCCGCTCGATCTCCCCGAAATCGAGGAAGCGGACATCGACCTTGCGCCTCGCGCACTTCGACAGCAGGATGTCGCGGACCTGCGCGGCCTTGAAGTCGTCATCCGCGAAGATCGTGAGCAGGTTGTCGCCGAGCTCGATCCGGGCATCCGACCCCTTGAAGTCGAAGCGGTTCGAGATCTCCTTGTTCGACTGGTCGACGGCATTGCGAAGCTCGACCGTATCCGCTTCGCAGACGACATCGAATGAAGGCATTTGACTCTCCTCGGTTTGTGGCCTGGCCGGCACCGCCGGGCGGACCGGGCGGGGGCCGGCACCGCCCGCCCTTGTCACGCGATCCGTTCTGTGGGCTAATCGTGCGCGGCCGAATGCAGCCGGCCTGCTCTTATGGCATTCTTCCCAGTGCGATGCAACACGACCAGACGGAAATGAGCGACGGCCCGGCGAAGCCGGCTGCGCAAGCCGCCGGCAAGACAGGGGGCAAGGGCGGGGGCAAGCCGGGCAAGGTCACCGACCGGGTGCAGTTCGCCTGGCTGAACGGCTTTCGCCGCGAGCGTCGGCCCATGGAGGTCTTCCTCGTCAACGGCCATCGCATCGCCGGCCGGATCCGTTCGTTCGACCAGCGCGCGATCCTGCTCGAGGGCCCCGGCGGCGACGACATCCTGCTCCTGCACCATGTCATCAGCACCATCCAGCCGGCGCGTGGCCGCGGGGGCGGCGGTGGCGGCCGCAAACCTCCACGCGGCGACTCCGATCCGCGCCCGCCACGGCCGTCCTTCTCGCGCCAGCCGCATGGCGGCGAGGCCGACGACGAGCCGGTCGAGCGTGCCCCGGCGCCGGTTCGCAAGCCGACGGTGACCATCGTGCGCAAGCATCGCCGGATCGTTCGCGACGAGTGAGCGGCCCCGGCCTGCCATGACAAAGGGCGCCGTCGGCGCCCTTTGTTCTCGTGACGGCGTGGGTGACACCCGTGTCGCCGGCGGGGTCGTCCAGGTCGCGCGCATCGGCTCCCGAGCATCAGCCGCCGGCAGTGAGGCCGCGGGCAGTCAGGCCCTGGGCTTGCGCGCCGTGGCCTTGCGACCGGCCGCCTTGCGTGCCGGCGCCTTGCGCGCAGCCTGCCGCGCACCGATCCGCAGGCGCAGGGCATTGAGCTTGATGAAGCCCTCGGCATCGGCCTGGTCGTAGGCACCCGCATCGTCGTCGAAGGTGGCGATGCGACTGTCGAAGAGCGACTGCGGCGAGCTGCGGCCGGCGACGATGACGTTGCCCTTGTAGAGCTTGACCACCACCTTGCCGTTGACCGGCTGCTGGGTGAAGTCGATCAGCTTCTGCAGGGCGAGGCGCTCGGGCGACCACCAGTAGCCGTTGTAGATCATGCTCGCGTAGCGCGGCATGAGGTCGTCCTTGAGGTGGGCGACCTCGCGGTCGAGCGTGATCGACTCGATCGCGCGATGCGCCTGCAGGAGGATCGTCCCGCCGGGCGTCTCGTAGCAGCCGCGCGACTTCATGCCGACGTACCGGTTCTCGACGAGGTCGAGCCGGCCGACCCCATGGCGGCCGCCGAGGCGGTTGAGTTCGGCGAGCAGCTCGTGGGCCTTCATGCGCTTGCCGTTGATCGCGACGAGGTCGCCGAGCTCGAAGTCGAGTTCGACGAGCTCCGGCTTGTTGGGCGCCTTCTCGGGCGACACCGTCCAGCGCCACATGCCCTTCTCGGGCGGCGGCGCGGCAGGGTCCTCGAGCACGCCGCCCTCGTAGGAGATGTGCAGCAGGTTGGCGTCCATCGAGAAGGGCGCCGGGCCCTTGCGCTTCTTGAAGTCAACCGGGATGCCATGGGCATCGGCGTAGGCGACCAGCTTGTCGCGCGACAGGAGATCCCATTCGCGCCAGGGCGCGATCACCTTGACCTCGGGCATCAGGGCGTAGGCGCCGAGCTCGAAGCGGACCTGGTCGTTGCCCTTGCCGGTCGCGCCATGCGAGATCGCGTCGGCCTTCTCGCGCCGGGCGATCTCGACGAGCCGCTTGGCGATGAGCGGCCGCGCGATCGAGGTGCCGAGGAGGTACTGGCCCTCGTAGACCGTGTTGGCGCGGAACATCGGGAACACGAAGTCGCGCACGAACTCCTCGCGCAGGTCGTCGATGTAGATGCTGCGCACCCCGGCGGCCCTGGCCTTGGCCCGCGCCGGCTCGAGCTCCTCGCCCTGGCCGATGTCGGCGGTGAAGGTCACCACCTCGCACTGGTAGGTGTCCTGCAGCCATTTCAGGATGACGGAGGTGTCGAGCCCGCCGGAATAGGCGAGGACGACTTTCTTGATCTTGCTCATGGGCGGGCGGGTCCGGAAGGGCCGCGACAGGAGGCGGCGCAGAGGGGATTCAGCGCCGCATTATAAGTCGGGCCGCACGAAGCCGTGTCAGGCCGCCATCGGGAGGTCGATGAAGAAGGTGGCGCCTTCGCCGGGCTTGCTGCGCAGGCCGGCCTGCCCGCCATGCAGTTCGGCCACACGGCGCACGATCGCCAGTCCGAGTCCGGAGTTGCCGCGCGAGTCGCGGTGCTTGCTGGTCTGGTAGAACAGCTCGAACACCGATTCCTGGTCGTCGAACGGCACGCCGGGCCCGGTGTCGGTGACGGCGACGCGCATGCCGCCTTCGGTCCGCGTGACCTCGACCGAGATGCGGCCGCCGTCCGGCGTCACCCGCAGTGCATTGTCGAGCAGGTTCGAGAGGGCACGGTCGAGCAGCGCCGCGTCGACCGGCGCCAGCGGCAGGCCGTCGGGATAGTCGACGACCAGGCCGATGCCGCGCGACTCGGCGCGGGTCGCGAAGCGCTGCACCACGTCGTCGGTGAGCTCGCCGATCTGCATCGGTTCGGCCTGTACCCGGAACTCGGGACTGTCGAGCTTGGCGAGCTCGGCCAGCGCGTCGGTCAGGGTGCGCAGGTGTTGCGCGTTCTGCAGCGCCTGGTCCTGCAGGCGCTCGGTGGCGAGCGTGCCGAGCTCGCCGCGCTTGATCCGGATGGTCTCCAGCTGGCCGAGGAGGGCGGTCAGGGGCGTGCGCAGGTCATGGGATACGCTGGCGATCATGGTGCGACGCGCGGAATCGGTACGCTTGACCCGCTGGATCTCGATCTTGAGGCGCTCGAACATCTCGCGCAGCGTGCAGCTCAGGCGGCCGATCTCGTCGTTGCGGCTGCAGGTCCGGAAGTCGCACTCGGTGATCTCGGCCTCGAAGCCGGACTTCGTGATGCGGTCGGCCACGCGCGTGAGCCGCGTCAGGGGGCGCGTGATCATGATGATCGTGGCGAGCGTCAGCAGGACGCCGATCGCCAGGGTGAGCAGCCCGACACGACCCGCGGTGCGCAGGGCATAGTCGCGATAGGTTTCGCCGGCCGGCTCCGCGAGGCGCTTGTGCGGGACGACGTAGAGCCAGCCCCGCTGGATGCCCTCGTCCAGGACGGGCACGGCCGCGACGAGCCGGGTGGTGCCCGGTGCGTCCGGGTCCTCGCCCCGGATCGGCATGCCCGCGTCCCGGGTGAGGGAGCGGGCCACCGGTGCGATGTCGACCCGGGTGGCCGTGCTCGCCGGCGACCGGCCGCCGGCCGGAACGAGCACCCGGCCATCGTTGTCGAGCAGGTACAGGCTGATCTCGGGCGTGTACTGGTTGACTTCGCCGAGCCGCTCCCGGAACGCGACGGGGTTCGCCTGGTACTTCTTCCACAGGTCCGGGTGCATGGTGCTGACGCGGCCGGCGAAGCGGCTCGCGCGTTCGTAGTCGGCCTCGGTGTGGTAGGCGGAGATCGCCTGGTACATGATCAGCGCGAGCGCGGCGCCCATCGCCAGCCCGAAGCCGGCGACGAGGGCGACGATGCGGGTGCGTAGCGAGCGCATCTAGCGGGCCGCTCCGTTCTCGGTGAACCGGTAGCCGACGCCCCTGACGGTCAGGACGTAGCGCGGGTTGGCCGGATCCGCCTCGATCTTGCTGCGCAGGCGGTTGATGTGGGTGTTGACGTTGTGCTCGTAGCCTTCGAAGGTGGTGCCCCAGACGGCGTCGAGCAGCTGCATGCGGGTGAAGGCGCGTCCCGGGTGGCGGGCGAAGTGCTGCAGCAGCTCGAACTCCTTTGCCGTGAGCGACAGGGGTTGCCGGCCGAGCCGCACTTCGCGGCTGGCGGTGTCGATCTCCAGCTCGCCGATGCGCAGGCGCTCCGGCGGCGCGAGCAGCTCGGCCGCCTGCATCTCCATGCGTCGCAGCATGGCCTTGACCCGCGCCTGCAGCTCGGGGACCGAGAAGGGCTTGGCGAGGTAGTCGTCGGCGCCGAGCTCCAGCCCCAGGACGCGGTCGAGCTCGGTCGAGCGCGCCGTGAGCATGAGGACCGGCACGGTGATCCGCTCGAAGCGCAGGTTGCGGACGATGTCGAGCCCGTCGCGCCCGGGCAGCATGACATCGAGCACGACCAGGTCGTACTGGCCGGACGCGGCGGCGTTGTAGCCGGCCGGGCCGTCATGGACCACGTCGACGGCATGCCCCAGGTCGCCCAGGTGCAGGGCGATCAGGTCGGCGATGTCCTTCTGGTCCTCGACCACCAGTATGCGTCTTTCCATGGTGGCCAGAATAGCAACATTCGACCGGCCGGGAAGCGCCCGCGGGCGGCCCGGAGGGCTTCGCCGGCCATTCGTTACCAAATCGTTACCTCGGCGCAATCGGCGGGAGAGCGGCGGCCCGGAAACTGGCGCCACCAAGCGAGGCGAAACCCGTGACGAAGGTACCGAGATGAACGCTTCCCCGACAGGCCCGACGACCGCATCGACGCCGCCCAGCCCCGGCCTGCTGGCCGAGATCGACTCCCATCGCGAAGCGATGCTGCGCTTCGCCCGCCGCCGGATCCGCGACAGCGACCTCGCGGAGGACGCCGTCCAGGATGCGCTGGCGAGCGCCGTGGCGGGGCTGGGGAACTTCCATGGCGGCTCGGCGCTGCGCACCTGGCTGATCGGCATCCTCAACCACAAGATCCAGGACAGCTTCCGCCGCGAGGGGCGCTACGTGCGCCTGCACGACGAGGCCGACGCGCTCGGCGAGGACGCCATGGTGCTGGCCGGTACCGGACGGGAATACTCCGACCCCTTCGCGCTGGTGGCGCGCCGGCGGCTCGGCCAGGCGCTCGACGGCGAGATCGACGCCCTGCCGCCGAGCCTGCGCGAGGTGTTCCGGCTGCAGGTCCTGGAGGACACGCCCACGGCCGAGGTCAGCCGCCGGCTGCACATCAGCGAAGGCAACGTCTGGGTCCGGCTGCATCGCGCCCGCAAGCGACTGGCGAGCCGGATGGAGCCGCATTTCGCGCGATGAGTTACCCTAGGA
>DAIMFM010000168.1:0-3394 GCA_036724585.1 Burkholderiaceae bacterium
GCTCGATGAAGGTGAAGATGTCGGCCAGGATCTGGCAGGGGTGGTACTCGTTGGTCAGCCCGTTGATCACCGGCACGCGCGAGTTGGCCGCGAAGCGCTCGACGATCGATTGCTCGAAGGTGCGGATCATCACGATGTCGCACATGCGCGAGATCACCTGGCCGGCGTCCTCCACCGGTTCGCCGCGCCCGAGCTGCGAGTCGCGGGTGTTGAGGTAGATCGCGGCGCCGCCGAGCTGGTGCATGCCGGCCTCGAACGACAGCCGGGTCCGGGTGCTGGCCTTCTCGAAGATCATCACCAGCGTGCGGTCCGCGAGCGTGTGGTGCGGCTCGTAGGCCTTGAACCGGCGCTTGATCACCCGCGCGCGCTCGAACAGGTAGTCGATCTCCTCGGCCGTGAGGTCCTGGAACTGGAGGAAGTGCTTGATCGACATGGGTCTCGGGCCGGGAATGGAAGGGACGGGGCGCCGCGGGCTCAGGCGCCGAGATGGGCGGTGATCAGGGGGACGAGCTTCTCGACGAGATGATCGGCGTGCGCCTGCTCGAAGACGAGCGGGGGCAGCAGGCGGATCACGTTCGCGGCGGTGACGTTGAGGACCAGCCCGGCCTCGAGGGCCTTGCCGACGAGCGCGTCGCAAGGGCGGTCGAGCTCGATGCCGATCATCAGGCCCTGGCCGCGCACCTCGACCACGCCGGGATTGCCGGCGAAGGCCGAACGGATCCCGTTCATGATCCGTTCGCCCGTGCCGATCGCGCGCTTCATGAGGTCCTCGTCCTCCATAACCTCGATCGTCGTGATGCCGGCCCGCATGGCGAGGAGATTGCCGCCGAAGGTGGTGCCGTGGCTGCCCGGCGTGAAGAGCCCGGCGGCGCGTTCGCCGGCCACGACGGCGCCCACCGGGATGCCGGAGGCGAGCCCCTTGGCGAGCGGCATGACGTCCGGGCGGATGTCGGCCCACTGGTGCGCGAACCAGCGCCCGGTGCGGCCGGTGCCGCACTGGACTTCGTCGATCATCAGCAGCCAGTCGTTCTCGTCGCACAGCCGGCGCGCCTCGCGAAGGTATTCGCCCCGCGCCGGGTTGATCCCGCCCTCGCCCTGGATCGCCTCGAGGAAGACCGCGCAGACGTTCGGCCGCTCGCGTGCCACGCGCGCCAGCGCCTCGACGTCGTTGAGGGGTACCCGGACGAAGCCGGCCACCAGGGGCTCGAAGCCCTTGTGCACCTTCGGGTTGCCGGTGGCGGAGAGGGTGGCGAGCGAGCGACCGTGGAAGGCGTGCTCGTAGACGACGATCTCGGGGCTGGCGATGCCGCGCCGGTGGCCGTGCAGGCGGGCGAGCTTGATGGCGGCCTCGTTCGCCTCGAGCCCGGAATTGCAGAAGAAGACGTTGCGCATCCCCGAGCGGTCCACGAGCATCTGCGCGAGCTGTTCGCGCAAGGGGTGCTCGAAGAGGTTCGATGTGTGGACGACCCGGCCGAGCTGTTCGCGCAGGGCCGCCGTGAGCCGGGGGTGGTTGTAGCCGAGGGTGTTGACGGCGATGCCGGCCAGGCAGTCGAGGTAGCGCCGGCCTTCCATGTCGTAGAGCCAGGCGCCGTCGCCATGGCTGAACGCCACGGCTTGCGGGAGGTACGTCGACATCAGCGGCGAGGATGCGGCCATGGGAGCTCCGGGGAGGGCGTTCGCGGCCGACCCGAGGGGCGCGAACAGAAAGGACGGCGCCCGGGGCGATGGCCACGACGCGCCGTCCAGAGCCTGAATTGTAGGGGAACGTCCCACGCGATCCAATCGGATCGGGGATTGCCCGCGTCTATAATTCCCCTTCGCGTGGCATCGCCCATGACGGTGTTGCGTCGCTACGGGCCCGTCCATGATCGAACTCCCCCCCGCGCAGTCCTTCGTGATCCTCGGCGTCGACTCCACGGGGCGGCGCTTCCGTCCGAGCGACTGGGCCGATCGCCTGTGCGGCGTCATGTCCTCGTTCCGGCCGTCGGGCAGGACGGGCGACCACCTGAGCTACTCCCCGCTCGTCCAGCCCTCGATGCGCGACGGCCACCGCTGCGTCGTGGTCGACGCGCGCCTGCGCGACATCGAGCCCATGGCCTATGACTTCCTGCGCAAGTTCGCGCGGGACAAAGATCTCGTCGTGCCCGCGGGCGACATCCCCGAACTCGACCGTCCGTCCGGGCAGGCCCCTCGGTCGCCCCGGCCGGTGTCCACTGGATCGTTGTCCACCGGATCGTCGCCCACCGGGTCGACGCCCAAGCCAGGGTCGTCGCCTAAGCCAAAAACTTAAGAAACGCGCCTAAGGTAATAGAAACAAACGGCTTTCCTGCCACATGCGCACTTGCGCGCCTTGGTTGATTCGGGCATAAGACGTTCAGGCCGGCGCTCGCGTGACGCCGCGCCAGCCAGAAGAATCGCATCGGGGGGAACCAGCATGACATCGCCGCAGGCATCCGGCGCGCCTCGCGCCTCGGGACCCGGCTCGTCCACAGCGACGGGCGATACGCGGCCGGTCTATCGCGTCGCGGCCTTCGGCCTCGCGACGCGCCTGCGCAAGCTGCTCGAGATCGTCCTGCGCCATGCGCGCCACAATCGCTACCACTATGCGATCGCGACCGAGCCCGCCGCGGGCGCCTTCGACATCGCGCTCGTCGACATGACCGCCGACGGCGGCCCGGAGGTCGCCTCCACCCTGCAGCGCGCCCTGCGGGGTCGACCGGTGATCAAGGTGGGGCGGCGCAACGATCCGCAACGCCCGCGCGACGACCTGCTGCATTCGCTGTTCGTAGCCGACCTGCTCGGCGCGCTCAACGGCTTCGTCGAGACGCAGCTGCGCCAGCCGCCGGCGGTCGCCGCCAGCCGCCCCGGCTGGCCGGGGCCCATCATCGAGAACGGGGCGACGCGGCGGCCGCGTGCGCTGGTGGTGGACGACAGCCCGACGGTGCGACGCCAGCTGGCGGTGGCCCTCGGGCAGATGGGCATCGACTCCGAAGCGGTCGAGAGCGCCCGCGAGGCGCTCGACGTCCTGCGCCTGCGTCGCTACGAACTGTGCTTCGTGGACATCGTCATGCCGGGCATCGACGGCTTCCGCCTGACTCGCGAGATCAAGCGCGACCCGGCGACCCGGCCGACATCGGTGGTGATCCTCACGAGCCGGTCATCGCCGCTCGACCTCGCCCGCGGGGCACTGGCCGGCTGCAACTGCTACCTGGTCAAGCCGGTCTCGATGCAGTCGCTGCGCGAGACGGTCGCCCGCCAGCTGCGCCGGCCGGCGCGACGCGGGGGCGATGCGAGCCTGCGGCCCGCCTGAGCCGCTCCCGACCGGGCGCTCGGGCCAACCGGTTTCGCATTCGAGTGCAGGACAAGGCGGGGCGCCGAAGACAGTGCGGTTGCA
>DAIMFM010000168.1:3404-5032 GCA_036724585.1 Burkholderiaceae bacterium
CGCTCCAACGCTGTCTTGCGCGCTAATGCGAGGCCGGGATCACGCCTTGACGCGGTTGCGGTATTCCCCGTTACGCGTATCGATCTCGATCAGGTCGCCGATCTGCACGAAGGCAGGAACCTGGATCTCGTAGCCCGTGGGCTTGATCCGCGCCGGCTTGAGCACCTTGCCCGACGTGTCGCCCTTGACGGCGGGCTCGGTGTACTCGACCTCGCGCACCAGCGACGTGGGCAGCTCGACGGAAATGGCCCGGCCCTCGTAGAAGACGACTTCGCACGTCATGCCGTCGTCCACATAGTTGAGCGCGTCGCCCATGGACTCGGCCTCGACCTCGTACTGGTTGTACTCGCCGTCCATGAAGACGTACAGCGGGTCGGCGAAGTACGAGAAGCTCACTTCCTTGCGGTCGAGCATGAGCACCTCGAACTTCTCGTCAGCCTTGACGGCGGTCTCGGTGGCGGAGCTGTTCAGCAGGTTCTTGAGCTTGAGCTTGACGACCGCGGAGTTGCGGCCGGACTTGTTGTACTCGGCGCGCTGCACGACCATCGGCTCGTTGCCGATCATGATGACATTGCCGGTGCGAAGTTCCTGGGCAGTTTTCATCGACGGGACCTTGGTTGACAACCTTCTATTGTAGCCGCTCCCGGATGAGGCTCGCCAGCCGGGTGCAGCAGTGCGACTGTGCCTCGAGGCCGTCGACGAAGCGCGAGAGCTGGCCGGCGATCGCGGGCAGGTCGGCGAGGAAGGCCGGCCAGGTCGCGGCCACCGAGCCATCGCCCGACCACGCGTGGGCGAAGGCGCGCAGGCTGGCCGCCGCCGCGGGCGGGGCGCCGGCCAGCGCGCGGTCGAGGAAGGCGTCGAGCTTGTCGAGATGGGCACCGCCGACCTGGATGTACGGCTGCCACACGAAGGGACGGCGGGCCCAGTGGGCGCGGATCCAGGAGTCCTCGCCGCGCACGAAGTTCAGCTCGCAGGCGAGCAGCAGCCGGTCGTAGTCGACCTGGGGCAGGAAGGGGACCCGCAGCAGGGCGAGCGCGCCTTGCCGCAGCAGCTTTCCCGGCGCCGGATCGCGGCCGAAGAAGCGCGCCACGGAGTCGGTCGCGACGCCGTGGGCCGCCAGCAGGAGCGTGGGCTCCGGGCCTGCCGCAAGCGCCGCGAACCATTCGTCGGCCGGCGCCTCGGGATAGCAGAAAAGCGATATCCGGCGACCGGTCGCACCGGCCGCGCCCAGGCCGTCGAGGAACGCATCCTGGCTGGCCCGGTCGAAGTCGCGGCGCAGTGCCGCGAGGCTGCGTTCCCGGATGAGTCCCCCGCTCGCGACGGTGAAGCCGGGCATGAACAGCCACTCCTGGCTGCCGTCGGCCTTCAGGGACGGCAGGCCGTGGCAGCCCTCGATCCAGGATTCGGCGCTCAGGTATTCGAAGTGGACGCGCAGCGTGCGCTCGCCCGCCTCGCGGATGCGCCCGCGCGCCGCCTCGCCGATCCGGCTGTCGAAGGTGGTGAGGAGGACGTCGCGCGCCCGGTAGCGGGAGGTGAACTCGTCGAGGTGCCGCACCTCGACATGGGGCGCGCCGCCCGGCGCCATGGCCGCGACCATGTCGGGTCGGTCGATCCACAGGCAGGTCTCG
>DAIMFM010000168.1:5042-6942 GCA_036724585.1 Burkholderiaceae bacterium
GATGCCGGCATCGCCGTAGTAGTCGACGACCCGGCAGACGATGTCGACGGCCGGTCGCGTCGTGGGAAAGGCTTGCTCGAGGGCCATGTGGTGTTGCGGAACGGGCTGTTGCGCCGGGGCCCGATGATACGGCGTGCACGATTGCCTGCCGACCGGAAAGATCCCATACTCGCCGGTCTGCGAGGCTTGCGAGCCCCCGCGACGGGGGCCGCGACGCAAGCCTTCGTCGCAGCCTGGAATGCGGGAGATTCCCATGATCCTCGAAGGCAAGGCGGCCGTCGTGACGGGCGCCGGCCAGGGCATCGGCGCGGCGCTCGCGCGGTCGCTCGCGGCCGAGGGGGCGCTCGTCATCGCCAACGACATCGAGCCGGAACGGGCGCAGTTGACCGCCGCGGCCATCCGCGCGGACGGCGGCGCGGCGGTCGCGGACTTCTCCGACGTCTCCACCTTCGGCGGTGCCGACGCCGTGGTCGATGCCTGCGTGCGCGCCTGGGGGCGCATCGACATCATGGTCAACAACGCCGGCATCCTGCGCGACCGCATGAGCTTCAACCTGGGGCAGGCCGACTGGGATGCCGTGATCGCCGTCTGCCTCACGGGCACCTTCGCCTGCTCGCGCGCCGCGGTTCGCTGGATGCGGGCCGAGGGCATCCGCGGCCGGATCATCAATGTCTCTTCGCGCGCCGGCCTGCGCGGCAGCATCGGCCAGGCCAACTATGCGGCGGCCAAGGCCGGTGTGCTCGGGCTGACCCGCAGCATGGCGCAGGAGCTCACCAAGTACGGCATCACCGTCAACGCGATCGTGCCGCGGGCCGTCACCGACATGACCGACAGCATCCCGGCCGAGCGCAAGGCCGCCAAGGATGCGGGCTGGGCCGGCTCGTCGATCACGCTGCGCGGCACGCCGGCGCAGGTGGCTCCCGCAGTGGTCTATCTCGCCAGCGACGAGGCCGATTGGGTGAACGGCCAGGTGGTGGGCATCGCCGGCGACAAGCTCTCGCTCTGGACCCACCCCAGCGAGGCGGTGGAGGCGTTCATGCCCGGCGGCTGGAGCGTGCGGAACTTCCAGGAGCTGTTCCGGGCCACGGTCGGGACCGCGCTCCAGCCCCTGGGCACGAAGGACTAGCGCTCGCGGTCCTGCGGCCGGCCATCGGCCGGTGGCCCGAAGAGGTCGTCGAGCCTGGCGCGGGCATCCTCGCGCACGCCCGCGCGGCCGGCATCGGATTGCGGGTACTCCTCGGCGATCCGGTCTTCGTAGAAGCTGGCCGGATTCGGGGAGGCGACGAGCCGCCGCCAGACCTCGGCCGGCACATGCCGGAAATGGCGGATCCTGCCGTCGGCGAATTCCAGCTCGAGCAGCCGCTCGCTGCTATCGTATCCGCCGGACTTCAGCGTTCCGCCCGAAAGTCGCTGCCGCTGCATGAACCCTCTCCCGACCGTTCTTCGGACAGCCATGACCATAACCATCGACAGCCGGCCTGCCAAGCAGCCATCCACGGTGGCGACCCTGGCCGCCGCCATCGCCGAGGGGCGCGACAGCTGCGTCGCCGCGCTGGCCCGCACCCGCGAGAGCGCCGAGCGCAATGCGGTCCTCAACGCCATCGCGTGGGTGGACTGGCCCGCGGCGGAGGCCGCCGCCGCCCGCATCGACGCGGACATCGCCGCCGGCCGCCAGGCCGGCGCGCTCGCCGGCGTGCCGATCTCCATCAAGGACCTCTTCCAGGTCGACGGCATGCCGATGCGGGCCGGCACCCGGGCGCGCCTGCCGGTGATCGGCCCGCGCGAGGCCAGCCTGGTCACCCGCCTGCGCCAGGCCGGCGCCCTGGTCTTCGCCAAGGCCAACATGCACGAGATCGCGCTCGGCGCGACCGGCGAGAACGAATGGACGGGCGACGTGCTC
>DAIMFM010000169.1:0-230 GCA_036724585.1 Burkholderiaceae bacterium
AGGTTTCCGGCCAAGTCCGTCTGGCGAACCTGTATGGCCCCGGCTGTGTAAGTGCCCGCGGGTAATGTGAAGCTCGTACCAGATCCTGCGGTCCAGCTGGCCCCGCTATCGGTGCTGTACTCCCAGGTGGCGCCGGCTTCGATGCCGGAAACCGTCACTGTACCCTCGCGGGTGATGCCGTCAGTGTCGCTGCTGCCCGTATCGCTTGCCAGGACGGGTGACGGCGTTGC
>DAIMFM010000169.1:445-6813 GCA_036724585.1 Burkholderiaceae bacterium
CGTCTGCTGTGGTGATCTGGGGAGGTCCGGGCGGGGTCCGGTCGACCACCACCGGATCGCTGGCACCGACCACGCTGCGATTGACGCCATCGCTCGCGTAGGCGGTGGCCCGGTAGGTCTGGCCGTCCTGCAGCTGGGCCAGCTCGGCCGCGGTGATGGTGACGCTCCAGTCCGTACCGGTGACCGTGGCCTGGCGATCGATGACGACCTCGCCGAAACTCACGAGGACCTCGGTGCCCGCCGAGGTCGTGCCCTCTATGACGAGATCGCCGGCCGACTCGTCTGCATTGATGATGTTGTCACCAGCGACATCGTCGAAGTTGGGCGCCGACGGCCTGCCGGTGGCCACGGTGACGGGCCGGGTCGATGCCGCTCCGGTATTGCCGGCGACATCGGTCGCGACGGCGCTGATGATGTAGTCGCCGTCGGGAATCTCCTGGCCGTTGAAGGTAACGGCCCAGTTGCCTTCCGCATCCGCCGTCGTGACCTGGTCATCGCCGTGCCAGCTGACCGTCACGGCCGACCCGGGCTCCGCGGTGCCCTGGACGGTGACGGGCGAGGGGTTCGCCTCTCGAGCTTCGTCGGCGTTGATGAGATCGTCGCCGGTGACGGCCTGGATCACCGGCGCTGCCGGTGGCACGAGATCCATCGACAGCTGGTAGGTGATCGGTTCGGTGCTCCCGGCGGTCAGCACCCGGACCGTGGTAGGCGCGTCGAGCGGCAGGCCGGCGGCCGGCATCGCGCCGGCGATCGGCGTGGCGGAACCCGTGTCGACCGACCAGTCGCCGTTGCCGTCGGCCACCGTGTTGAAGGTGACCGGGCCGCTGCCCGGGATGTCCAGCGTGACGGTGATCTGCGCCCCCGGGACGGCCTTGCCCGCGATCACCGGCGTCGTGTCATTGGTGAACGGGGGCGAGGTGACCGTGGTCGACCCGGCCGGAGGCGGTGGCGGGCCGTCGCTGCCGCCTCCGCCGCCACCCCCGCCGCCGCCCGCCAGCGCAAGCAGGGCCAGCCCGGCCAGGGCCGGCTTGCCCGAGAACTCGGCCTCGGGCGCGGTCGGGGTCGCCATCGATTCGGGCGCGTGCAGCACAAAGCTGCCGTCGGCGAGCGCGGCGACCGGCTCGGATACCTGGTTGATCGTTTCCCCTTCGACACCGCCCAGCCCCTCGAGATCGAGCGAACAGGGATCGTTGGGGGTGCAGACGAAGAAGAAGTCGTTCAGCTGAACCGTGGCTTCCCCGGGCAGGCCTTCGATGATCAGGTGGTCGCCCACGCGCCGGACGGTGGCGCTGGCGTTCAGTGGCCGACCGGACTCGTCGAGGATCCGGTATGTCAGGCCGGGCTGGGCATTGATGACGGCAGCGCCGCCTTCGACCGAAATACGTTCAACGACGCCGCTTTGACCGACGGCTTCGACTATCAGGGCCATGTCCGTTCTCGTCTTCTGGCTGGTCGCCTAGGATAACCCAGTGGCATGGCCGTTCCGGGCCCTACGGGAAGCCCCGCAGCTCGCACGGCCGTAGGCAGTTCGAGCGGCGCTCAGCGGCTCGAGGGGCGCCCTGCCACCCTCAAGGGGCGCTCTGCAATGTATAGATCCACGGCGCGCTGGTCTCGATCGCCGCACCGCCGGAGACCAGCTGGGCCGTGTACGTGTACGTGCCGTCGGCGCCGAGGGCGTCCTCCAGGCTCCAGCTCGCGCCGGCCGAGTTGGCGGAGTCCACCTCGACGCCGTCGCGCAGCAGCAGGATGCTTTCACCGCCTTGCAGCCCGCCGCCCGACAGCGTGATGGTCAGCGTCGGGGTCGGGTCGTCGGCCGATTCCCCGCTGGGCACGGCGCCGGTTTCGGCGCCGACATCGTCCAGGAGTTCGCTGATCGCCAGGGTCCGGCTGGTGTCGTACGCCTGCTCGCTCGGGTAGGGCGCGCCGCGCTCGTTGCCATTGCCCGCCGCGTCCGTGGCGACGTTCTCCTCCACGCGCACGGAGATCGTGCCGCTGCTGTCTGGAGCCGGATCGACCACCAGCGTGTAGGCCTGGTCTCCGGGATTTCCGCTGAAGGCCCCCTTGGTACCCCCCGCGACGTCGACGTCGGCGCTGTCGAAGTCGAATACGGGCTCGCTGAACGAGAACGTGAACGTCACCGGCCCGCTTGCGATCGCATCGGGTGTCTGGTCGGCGACGGTCAGTGTAGGCGCCTCTCGGTCGAATTGCTGGGTGAGACCTGCCGCGGCCGTGTTCCCGTTGCCGGCCGCATCCTGGGCGACGCCTGCCGGCACCTCGACCGTGAAGCTGCCGGCCGCGCCGTCGGGCGGCGTGACGACGAGCCTGTAGACCGAGTCGCCGTCGTCGCCCGTGAACGCGCCCTTGGTGCCGGCCGAGAGCTGCACGTCGCCCGCGGTGAAGCCGTTGACGGGCTCGGTGAAGGTGAACGTGAAGGTCACGTCTTCGTTGGTGGTGCCGCTCGCGTCGCTCGCGATCGTCACACCAGGCGCCGTCGCCGTATCGAAGGGTTGGGCCTGGGGTGTGGCCTCGAGGTTTGGATTGCCCGCCGTGTCGGTGGCGACGCCGGCCGGCACGCTGATGCTGACGCTGCCGGTGGTATCACTGGCCGGGGTGACCTGAAGCACGAACGTCGTCGTGCCGTTGCCGCCGGAGAACGACCCGGCTGCGGTGCCGCCTTCAACCTGGACATCCCCGGCGGAAAAACCCGTCACCGCCTCGAGGAAGCTGATCGTGACCGGAAAGGGGCCCGCGACCGTTCCGCCGGGCACCTCGATCGTCGGCCTGGGTGCCTCGCGGTCGAATTGCTGGGTGAGACCTGTCGCGGCCGTGTTCCCGTTGCCGGCCGTATCCTGGGCGACCCCCGCAGGGACATCGACGGTGAAGCTGCCGGCCACCCCGTCGGGCGGGGTCACGACGAGCCTGTAGACCAAGTCGCCGTCACCGCCCGTGAACGCTCCCGGGCTGCCGGCCGAGAGCTGCACGTCGCTCGCCGTGAAGCCGTTGACGGGCTCGGTGAAGGTGAACGTGAAGGTGACGGCGCCATTGACCGGGCCGCTCGCCTCGCTCGCGATCGTGACCGAGGGGCCCGAGCGGTCGACCTGCACCTGGCGCGTCTGGACGAGGCTGCCATTGCCCGCGGCATCGAAGGCCCTCACGCCGATGTCGTAGATGCCGTCGCCGGGAATGTCGCCGGGCCCGAAGTTCGCGCTCCAGTTGCCGGCGCCGTCGACGATGCCCGTTCGCGTGATGCCGGCCCAGCTCACCTGGACGGCGCCACCGCTTTCGACTCCCCCGCCCGTGATAGTGATGCCGCCGGTGGCTTCGGCCGCGTCGATGAAGTCATCGGCGGCGACGGCGCCGATCGTGGGGACGGTGGGCCGCTGCGTATCGAGGACCAGGCTGAAGCCGGCGCTCATCGCACCCTCGTTGCCGGCGGCATCGACCACCCGCGCGGTGTAGCCGTGGCTCCCCTGTACACCGGAGAGGTTGTCGGCGAAGCTACAGGTCGTGACGCTGGCCGTGGCAGTGCCGACAAGGACACCGCCGCGGAAGACCTGCACGACTTCGCCGGGGGAGAGCCCGCCCGACACGGTGCCCTCGATCAATGGCGTGTCATCGTTGGTGAGGCCGCCGTTGCCGATGGTCCCGGTGCCCTCGGCGACGTTGTCGACCGCGCCGGTGATCGTGACGACCTGCGTCGGTGGCGTCACGTCGACGACGAAGGGGCCGCTCGATCCCGCGACACTCTGGTTGCCGGCGATGTCGCGCGCGATGGCCGTCGCCGTGTAGGTGCCGTCGCCGAGTGTCCCTGCCGGAAGGTCGAGCCGCCACTGGTTGCCGTTGCCGGCCGCCTGGTACTCGACGCCATCGATCGTGACGAAGACCGTGGAACCGGCGGTCATGCCACCCGCCAGCGTGATACCGTCCACGCCCTCGGCCGCGCTGACCAGGTTGTCGCCTTCGACCGGCAGGAAGCTCGGGGCGGACGGCTTGCCGGTGAGCACGCGAACCGCCACGCTCGCGGCCTGGCTGGCGTTGCCGGCGGCATCGATCGCGGTCGCGCTGACCGCGTAGTCGCCGTCCGGGATTTGCTGGGCGTTGAAGAGGGCGCTCCAGGCGCCGTCGGCGGCCGCGGTGGTGTCGATGGTCTCGACCCCCCAGACCACGCGCACGAGTGAGGCCGGCTCCGCGGTTCCCGCAACGGTGACCGGCGACGGATCGGCGATACGCCCCTCCGCTTCGTTGACGATATTGTCGCCGGCGATGGGCCCGGCGATCGTCGGCATGGCAGGTGCGGTGAAATCGGCGGTGAGGGTGAAATCGGCACTCGGGGCCGATGCGTTGCCGGCGCCATCCTCGACCCGTACCGAATAGACATGGGTCGCGCCATCGGCGAGGCCGGCGTCCGTGAATACCCATTGCGTGCCGGTGGCGGTTGCCGTTCCGATCGGCACGCCGTCGCGCAGCACGCGGATGACCTCGCCGGTATCGAGCGCCTGGCTCAGCGTGCCGCTGAGCGTCGGGGTGGGATCGTTGGTCACGCCGCCATCGGGAAGCGCACCGGTGGCGGCCGCTACATCGTCCGTCACCGCGACCAGTGTCGCGACTGCCGTGGGCGGCGCCAGGTCGACCGCGATCTGGAACGACACGGGATCGCCGCTGGTGCCGCCCGACGTCTGCGCGAGCAGCAGCCCGGTCGTGATCGCGTCGCCCGGCAGGCCTCCGGGCGGCATGGTGCCGGCGGCCGGCGCCTGCGCACCGGTATCGATTACCCAGTTGCCGTCGCCGTCGGCATGGGTGACGAAGCTGAACGGCCCGCTTCCCGGGGGCGTCAGCGTGAGGGTGACCTGCGAGCCGGGGGTGGCGGTCCCGGTGATCACGGGCGTCGGATCGTTGGTGAGCGCGGGGGAGGTGATCGTCGGGACGCCGGGTGGCGGCCCGTCGCTGCCACCACCGCCGCCACCACCACTTCCCCCGCCGGCCAGGGCGAGCAGGGCAAGGCCAGCGAGTGCCGGCTTGGCCGAGAACTCGGCGTCGGGCGCGGTCGGTGTCGCCATCGTGGGCGGCGCGTGCAGGACGAAACTGCCGTCGGCCAGCGCAGCGACCGGCTCCGACAACTGGTTGATCGTTTCGCCGCGTGCGCCGCCGAGTCCCTCGAGGTCGAGCGAGCAGGGGGCGTTGGGGGTGCAGGCAAGGAAGAAGTCGGTCAGCCGCACCGTGGCCTCTTCGGGCAGGCCTTCGATGACCAGGCTGTCGCCGACCCGCCTGACGGTGGCATTGGCGTCCAGCGGGCCGCCGGATTCGTCGACGATCCGGTAGGTCATGCCGGGCCGGGCGCCGATGAGGGCGGCGCCGTCCTCGATCGCGAAGCGCTCGACGACGCCGGCCTCTCCGACGGCTTCGACTACCAGGGCCATATCCGCCCTCGTCTCCTGGCTGTTCGCCTACATCATTCTGTTCCGTACGCGCCGCGACGGCGGCGGCTGCGCCGCTCGCTGGGCCGCAAGATTCGCGCCCGCATTTGACGAGTGCCGCGGGCGGATCGTTCCCGCGCGGGCGGACCCTCCGGCGGCCCCAGGGCGGCCCCGCGGACGGGCCCTCAGTAGGCCTGCGGATCCCTCAGCGCCTGCAACGCGGTGCGCAGCACGATGTAGAGGTCCATGCGGAGCGACCAGTTGCGCAGGTACTCGAGATCGTAGCGGATCCGCATCGCCATCTTGTCGACGGTTTCAGTTTCGCCCCGCGCGCCGTTGATCTGGGCCCAGCCGGTGATCCCGGGCTTGACCTTGTGGCGGATCATGTAGCCCTTGATGAGCTTGCGGTAGGTCTCGTTGTGGGCCACCGCATGCGGCCTCGGGCCCACCACGCTCATGCGGCCCTGGAGCACGTTGAAGAACTGGGGCAGCTCGTCGAGCGAGGTGCGACGCAGGAAGCGGCCCAGGGGGGTGATGCGGTCGTCGTCCCGGGTGGCCTGCTTCACGTCGGCCCCGTCCTCGGCGACCTTCATGGAGCGGAACTTCCAGACGATGATCTCGCGCCCGTCCAGGCCGTAGCGGCGCTGGCGAAAGAGCACCGGGCCGGGCATGGTGAGCTTGATGGCCAGCGCGATGGCGAGCATGAGCGGGGCGGTCAGCACGATCGCGGTGCTCGCGATCAGGAGGTCCGACAGGCGCTTGGTCAGGCCGACCGTGCCATGGAAGGGCGATTCGCAGACGGCCACGATCGGGATCCCGCCAACGGCGTCCACGCGCGCCTGGATCAGGTCGTACATGAAGATGTCGGGCACGAAGTAGATCGAGGCGGTGGTGTCGCGCAGGTCGTCGAGCAGCTTGAGGATGCGCGGCTGCGAGGCCATGGGCAGGGCGACG
>DAIMFM010000170.1:0-1056 GCA_036724585.1 Burkholderiaceae bacterium
TGCACGGCCGAGATCTCGCGCAGCCGGCGGGTGTGCCAGGGCTCGATGCGGCCGAAGTCGAAGCGCCAGTCCCAGTTGCCGGTGGCGCTGCCCGGGCGGTTCATGCGCTCGTCGGAGCCTGCGCCCAGCACGTCCTGCAGCGGCCAGATCGCGAGCCGGGCGACCGACTGCGAGGCGGCGTGGATCAGGTCCCAGTGGATCTCGTCGCCGTGGGTCTTGAGGTAGACCTGCGCCATGCGCCGCTCGTGGGCGCGGGCATGGGCGAACCAGCCGCGGGTGGTGTCGTTGTCGTGGGTGCCGGTATAGACGACCGAGTCCGGCGTGAGGTTGTGCGGCAGGTAGGGCTGCGCCGCGCCTTCGGCGAAGGCGAACTGCAGCACGCGCATGCCGGGCAGGCCGAAGCGCTCGCGCAGGGCGATCACGTCGGGGGTGATGGTGCCCAGGTCCTCGGCGATCAGCGGCAGCCCGTGCAGCGCCTGCTGCACGGCCTCGAGGAAGTGCGCGCCGGGCCCCGGGCGCCAGCGGCCGCAGGTGGCGTCCGGCGCATCGACCGGGATCTCCCAGCCGGCGGCGAAGCCGCGGAAGTGGTCCAGCCGCACGAGGTCGGCGAGCGTCGCCTGCCGGCGCAGCCGCGCGATCCACCAGCGGTAGCCCTGCGCCCGGTTGGCCTCCCAGTCGTAGACGGGGTTGCCCCAGCGCTGGCCGGTGGGGCTGAAGTAGTCGGGCGGCACGCCGGCCACCCGGGTGCTGCTGCCGTCGGCCTCGAGCGCGAAGAGTTCGCGATGCGCCCAGACGTCGGCGCTGTGGCCGGCGACGAAGATCGGGGCATCGCCGATCACCCGGATGCCGCGGCGCCTGGCGTGCGCGTGCAGCGCCGACCACTGGCGCCAGGCGATCCACTGGCAGAACTTCCAGAAGCGGATCTCGTCGTCGCAGCCGGCGTCGATGGTGGCGAGCGCCGACGGGTCGCGGTTGCGCAGCTCCCGGGGCCAGTCCTGCCAGTCGCGGCTGGGCCAGGCCTGGGCGATGGTCATGAAGCGCGCGTAGTCGTCGAGC
>DAIMFM010000170.1:1066-6794 GCA_036724585.1 Burkholderiaceae bacterium
TTCGGCGACGCAGAAGGATTCGTAGCCGCCGGGCTCGCGCAGCTCGAAGTAGCGGGCGGCGGCCTCGCGCAGCCGCGCCATGCGGAACTCGCGGTTGGCCGCAAACGCGGCGCGCCGGCCGGCTTGCGCGAACTCCGCCGGCAAGCGCTCGCGATCGAGCGCGTCGGGCGCGAGCAGGCGCTGGTCGCGCAGGGCGACCAGGTCGATGAAGACGGGGTCGATCGCGAAGGCCGAGGGGCTCATGTAGGGCGATTCGCCTTCGCCGGCCGGGGCCAGCGGCAGGACCTGCCACAGCCCCATGCCGGCATCGGCGAGCCAGTCGACGAAGCGAAACGCCGCATCGCCGAAGTCGCCCGCGCCCAGCGGCCCGGGCAGCGAGGTCGGATGCAGCAGCACGCCGCTCGAGCGTTCGGGTGCTTCAGCCTCCTTTGCTTCTGCCCGCGTCGTCGACGTACCCGTCCATGCCTTCGACGTACCCGTGCCTGCCGTCATTGCACCCGCTCGAACAGGGTGAGGCTGCGCGCCTTCAGCAGCCAGTCGCCGGTCACCGGTGACGTGTCCTCGGGTGCGCCGTCGCGCTGGCCGGTATCGAGCACGGGGCGCCATTCCCCGGCCGAGATGAGCATGGTCCAGTCGCTCGCCTCGCCGTTGAGCAGCACGAGGAGCTCCGGCGACTGCGGTTCGCTCGAGGCCGGGCGGGTGCCCGAGGTGGCCTCCGTTCCCGGGCCGACGGCCCCCAGCAGGAAGCCGAACGCATAGCGGCCCCATTCGCCCCACTGGCGCTCGTTCATCTCCTCGCCGCGGCGATTGAGCCAGGTGACGTCGCGCCGGCCGGCGGCGTCGGGATGGCCCCGGAGCCAGTCGTTGCTGCGCAGCTGCGGATAGCGCCGGCGCAGCGCCGCGAGCCGGGCGACGTAGCCGGCGAGCGCATCGTCGGCGCGCGCCCAGTCGAACCAGGAGGTGGGGCCGTCCTGGTTGTAGGCGTTGTTGTTGCCGCCCTGGCTGCGGCCGATCTCGTCGCCGCCCAGCAGCATCGGCACGCCCTGCGACAGGAAGAGCGTCGCCAGCAGGGCGCGCTTGAGCCGCCCGCGCAGCGCGTTGATGGCGAGCAGCGTGGTCGGGCCCTCGACGCCGCAGTTCCAGCTGTGGTTGTCGGCGGTGCCGTCGCGGTTGTCCTCGCCGTTGGCCTCGTTGTGGCGCTGGTTGTAGCTGACCACGTCGTGCAGGGTGAAGCCGTCGTGCGCGGCGATGTAGTTGATGCTCGCGGTGGGCGAGCGGCGATGGTGGCCGAAGATGTCGCGCGAGCCGGCGATGCGCGAGGCGATCTCGCCGCGGTACACCGCCTTGCGCACCCAGAAGGCGCGCAGCTGGTCGCGTTTGCTGTCGTTCCATTCGCTCCAGCCGGCGTGGATTGCGCCCAGCTGGTAGCCGCCGGGGCCGATGTCCCAGGGCTCGGCGATGAGCTTGACGGGCGCGAGCACCGGGTCCTGGGCGATCGCCTGGAAGAGCGCCGCGCGCGCGACGAAGGCCGAACCCCGATGCACCGCCTTGCGCCCAAACACCGGCGCAAGGTCGAAGCGGAAGCCGTCGACGTGCATGTGCTCGACCCAGTAGCGCAGGGAATCCAGCACCAGGTGCATGACGTGGGGATGGCTCGTGTCGAGCGCGTTGCCCGTGCCGGTGAGGTTCTCGTAATGCGCCGGCTCGTTGGGCAGCAGGCGGTAGTAGGTGGCGTTGTCGATGCCGCGAAACGACAGGATGGGCCCGCGGTGGTCGCCTTCGGCGCTGTGGTTGTAGACGACGTCGAGGATCACCTCGATGCCGGCCGCATGCAGGCCGCGCACCATCTCGCGGAACTCCGCCACCGGGTCGGCCTCGGCGAAGCGCGCATCCGGCGCGAAGAAGGCGAGCGTGTTGTAGCCCCAGTAGTTGACCAGGCCGCGCTCGACCAGCGCGCGCTCGTCCAGCGCCTGGTGCACCGGCAGCAGGCTCACGGCGGTCACGCCGAGGCGCCGCAGGTGGTCGACGAAGGCGGGCGCGGCCAGGCCGCGATAGCGGCCGCGGTCGGCCATCGGCACGTCGGGGTGCATCGCCGTCGCGCCCTTGACGTGCACCTCGTAGAGGACGGAGTCCTCGAGCGGCACCAGGGGCGGCCTGTCGCCCTGCCAGTCGAATTCGCTCGCATCGACCACCGCGCGCAGGGTATCGCGCGCGTTGTCGGCATCGTTGTCCAGGTGGTCGTCGCTCCAGGCGAAGCGGCCGGTGAGGCGCCGCGCATAGGGGTCGAGCAGCAGCTTGGCCGGATTGAAGCGATGGCCGGTGGCGTGCGAGCGCGGCCCGTCCACACGATAGCCGTAGGACAGCCCCGCCCCCGCGGCCGGCAGCAGGCCGTGCCAGACGTCCTCGGTGCGCCGCGGCATCGGCAGGCGGGCGGTCTCGTGGCCCGCCTCGTCGAAGAGGCACAGCCAGACGCGGGTGGCGTGCACCGAGAAGAGCGCGAAGTTGACGCCCTCGTCGGTGACGGTGGCGCCCAGGGGCCAGGGGCGTCCCGCCAGCAGCCGGTCCGGCCGGCTCATGGCTGCCACTCCAGGAAGAGGGTGGCCAGCGGCGGCAGGGTCAGCACCAGCGACTGCTCGCGGCCGTGCGCGCCGACCGCTTCGGTGGGCATGGTGGCGCCGGCGTTGCCGGCGTCGCTGCCGCCGTACCAGGCCGAGTCGGTGTTGAGGATCTCGCGCCAGCGCCCGGCACGCGGCATGCCGACGCGATAGCCGTGGCGGACAAGCGGGGTGAAGTGGCTGATCGCCACGATGGGCGGCGCATCGTGCTCGCCATGGCGCACGAAGGCGTAGACGCTGTTGGCGGCATCGCCATGGTCGATCCACTCGAAGCCGTCGCCGCGCACGTCGCGCTGGTGCAGGGCGGGGAGGTTGCGCATGGCGTGGTTGAGGTCGCGCACCAGGCGCTGGACGCCGACGTGGGGCGCATGCTCGAGCAGGTGCCAGTCGAGCGAGCGGTCGTGGTTCCATTCGCGGTGCTGCGCGAACTCGCCGCCCATGAAGAGCAGCTTCTTGCCCGGGTGCGCCCACATGAAGCCGTAGTAGGCGCGCAGGTTGGCGAAGCGCTGCCAGTCGTCGCCCGGCATGCGCCCGAGCAGCGAGCGCTTGCCGTGCACCACCTCGTCGTGCGAGAGCGGCAGGATGTAATTCTCGCTGAAGGCGTAGACGAGCCCGAAGGCGATCTCGCCCTGGTGGTGGTGGCGATGGATCGGGTCGCGGCCCATGTACTGCAGGGTGTCGTGCATCCAGCCCATGTTCCACTTGTAGTGGAAGCCCAGGCCGCCGTCGTGCGGCGGGCGGGTCACGCCCGGCCAGGCGGTCGATTCCTCGGCGCACATCAGCGCGCCGGGGCGGGCGGTGCCGACCAGGCGATTGGTCGACTGCAGGAACTCCACCGCCTCGAAGTTCTCGCGCCCGCCCTGGGCATTGGGCACCCACTCGCCCTCGCGGCGCGAGTAGTCGCGGTAGAGCATCGAGGCGACGGCATCGACCCGCAGGCCATCCACCCCGTAGTGCTCGAGCCAGTAGAGCGCATTGCCGCGCAGGAAGTTGGCGACCTCGCGCCGGCCGAGGTTGTAGACCATCGTGTTCCAGTCGGGATGGAAGCCCTCGCGCGGGTCGGCGTGTTCGTAGAGCGGGCTGCCGTCGAAACGCACGAGCCCGTGCTCGTCGTTGGGGAAGTGCGCCGGTACCCAGTCGAGGAGCACCCCGATGCCGGCCTCGTGGCAGCGCGCGACGAAGCGGGCGAACTGCTCCGGCGAGCCGAAGCGCGAGGTCGGTGCGTAGATGCCCAGGGGCTGGTAGCCCCAGGAGCCGTCGAAGGGATGCTCCGAGACGGGCAGCAGCTCGATGTGGGTGAAGCCCAGGTCCGCGACATAGGGGACGAGCTCGTCGCCGAGCGCATCCCAGTCGAGGAAGTCGCCGTCGTGGCCCTCGCGCGCACCGCGGCGCCGCCAGGAACCGGCATGGACCTCGTAGATCG
Source organism: Burkholderiaceae bacterium (assembly GCA_036724585.1). GTDB lineage: Bacteria > Pseudomonadota > Gammaproteobacteria > Burkholderiales > Burkholderiaceae_E > JAMLIN01. The sequence goes on from DAIMFM010000170.1 coordinate 5,105, forward strand.
AGATGGGGGCGTCGAAGTCGTTGGCACGCCGGCGCGCCTCGGTGATCGCGGGCCGCGCCGGCGGCAGCGTCGCGACGACGGACGCCGTGGCGGGACGGTGCTCGGCGGCGAAGGCGTAGGGATCGGCATGGAGCGGCAGGCGCCGGCCGGCGGCATCGTGCATCGCGTACTTGTAGCGCTCGCCCGGGCCGACGTGCGGCAGGAAGAGCTCCCAGATGCCGGCGCCCGGGTGCAGGCGCATCGGATGGCGCCGCAGGTCCCAGTGGTTGAAGCTGCCCACCACCGCCGCCCGGCTCGCGTTCGGCGCCCAGACCGCGAAGCGGGTGCCGGCGACGCCGTCGATCGTGCAGGGATGGGCGCCCAGCACCAGCCAGGGGCGCTCGAGCGCGCCTTCGCCGTGGAGCCAGCGATCCATGTCGCTGGTGAGCGGCCCGAAGCGGTAGGGATCCTCGAACTCCTGCTCGAAGGGCTCGCCCTCGTCGGGCGGCGGGCCCCAGTCGGCCCGCAGGCGATAGCGGAAGGGTTCGCTGCGCGTGGGGATCGAGGCCTCGAAGACGCCGTCCGGGTGGACGGGTTCGAGCCAGAGCATGACCTTGGCCGCGCCCGCGTCGTCGCCGGCCGTCGCACGACCGGCCGCGTCGGCCTCGGCGGATGTATCGATGAGACCCACCCGGCGCGCCGTCGGCAGCATCGCGCGCACCCGCAGCACGCCGTCCTCGACATGCATGCCGAGCCGCGCGAACGGGTCGGCATGTTCGCCGCGGGCGATGCGTTCGATCTCGTCGGGGCTCATGGGCTGGCGGCTGGGATGGGCGAAGGCTTCATGGCGCGCTCGGCTCGGAATCGGGGCGCCCGGCTCACGGCGCGATCGGCTCGACGTGCCAGATCTGCTGCGCGTACTCGCGAATCGTCCGGTCGCTCGAGAACGGGCCCATGCCGGCGATGTTGAGCGCCGCCCTGCGGGTCCATTCGGCGGGCTGGCCGAAGAGCGTATCGACCCGCGCCTGCGCCTCGAGGTAGGCGGCGAAGTCCGCCAGCAGCAGGTAGGTGTCGTGGCGCAGCAGCGACTCGACGATGGGCTTGAAGCGCGCCGGGTCGTCGGGCGAGAACTGGCCCGAGCCGATCGCGTCGATCACCTGACGCAGCACCGGGTTCTCCTCGTAGTGGCGCTGCGGGTCGTAGCCGTTGCCGCGGATCGCCGCGACCTCCTCGGTGGTGTGGCCGAAGATGAAGATGTTGTCGGCGCCGACGTTGTCGCGGATCTCGATGTTGGCGCCGTCGAGCGTGCCGATGGTGAGCGCGCCGTTCAACGCGAGCTTCATGTTGCCCGTGCCCGAGGCCTCCGTGCCGGCCGTGGAGATCTGCTCGGAGAGGTCGGCCGCCGGCATGATCATCTCGGCCGCCGACACGCTGTAGTTGGGCACGAACACCACCTTGAGCCGGTCGTGCAGCCGCGCGTCCGCATTGACCCGGCGGCCCACGTCGTTGATCAGCTTGATGATGAGCTTGGCCATTCGGTAGGCCGAGGCCGCCTTGCCCGAGAACACCACGGTGCGTGGTGTCCAGTCGGCATCCGGCGCATCGAGCATCGCCTGGTAGCGGGCGACGATGACCAGCAGGTTGAGCAGCTGGCGCTAGTACTCGTGGAAGCGCTTGACCTGGACGACGAGCATCGCTGCCGGGTCGAAGC
>DAIMFM010000171.1:0-6790 GCA_036724585.1 Burkholderiaceae bacterium
TCGCCGGGCAGGAGCGCGGCGTCTTGCCGATCGGGGTCTGGTCGACTTCCAGCACCCGGTCCACCCGTTCCCAGCCCTCCAGCCGGTCGACGCCGACGAGTGCCGGCAGCGGCCTGCGCTGGTTGCGGGCGGAGACCAGCGCCGCGAGGTTGCGCAGCAGGACATCGCGGGCCAGGGTCGACTTGCCCGAGCCCGATACGCCGGTGACCACGGCGAGCCGGCCGAGCGGGAAGCGCGCGTCGATGTTGCGCAGGTTGTGGCGATGGGCGCCCGCGAGCATCACCCAGTGCGCATCGTCCTCGCCCACGGGGCGCGGCGCGACGAACGGATGGGGCAGCGGATGGCGCAGCATCCGGCCGGTGATGCTGTCCGGATGCCCGGCGAGAGTGTCGACCGTGCCGGTCGCGATGATCCGTCCGCCGAGGCGGCCGGCGCCCGGGCCCATGTCGATGACGTGGTTCGCCCGGCGGATCGTGTCCTCGTCGTGCTCGACGACGAGCAGGGTATTGCCCTTGTCGCGCAGCGCAGCGAGCGTGTCGAGCAGTACCTGGTTGTCGCGCGGATGCAGGCCGATGGTCGGTTCGTCGAGCACGTAGCAGACGCCCTGCAGGTTCGAGCCGAGCTGCGCCGCAAGGCGGATGCGCTGCGCCTCGCCGCCCGACAGGGTCGGGGCGCTGCGGGCCAGCGTGAGGTAGCCCAGGCCGACCTCGCGCAGGAAGTCGAGGCGGCTGTCGATCTCGGCCACGATGCCCGCGGCGATCGCCGCATCACGCTGCGACAGCTCGAGTCCCGCGAGCCAGGCCGCGCACTGGTCGATCGACATCCTGGTCAGCTCGGCGATCGACAGGCCCGCGACCTGCACCGCGAGCGCCACCGCATTGAGGCGCTGGCCATCGCAGGCCGGGCAGGCCGCCGGCTCGTCGCCGATGCCCTCGGCCTCCTGGTCGAGCTGGTCGGCCATGCGCTCGGCGAGATCGCCCACCGCCCCGCTGGAGCGGTCGCCATCGGCGCGGCGCGGATCGAGCTTCGGCGCCTGTGGCAGCCGGACGCCCGTGCCCATGCAGTGCGGGCACCATCCCGCCTTCGAATTGAAGGAGAACAGCCGCGGGTCGAGCTCGGGAAAGCTCGTGCCGCAGCTCGCGCAGGCGCGCTTCGTCGAGAAGAGCCGCGTCGGCAGCGACACGCTCGCGCCGCTCGCATCGCCGCCGTCGATGGCGGCCGCCAGCGTATCGAGGGAGTCCGCCACCATGACGAGGCCACGGCCGCGCTCGATCGCTTCGGCCAGCGCGCGGCGCAGCTCACCCTCGCTGGCGGGATCGACGATCACGTCGGCGACCGGCAGCTCGATGTCGTGCTCGATGTAGCGATCGAGGCGCGGGAAGCGGTCCGTCGGCAGGAAGCGGCCGTCGACGCGCAGGTGGGTGAAGCCCCGGCCCGCCGCCCATTTGGCGAGGTCGGTATAGACGCCCTTGCGCGCGACCACCAGCGGCGCCAGCAGGCCGATGCGGCGGCCGCGATAGTCGCGCAGGATGCGCGCCGCGATGTCCTCGAAGGACTGGGGCTCGATCGGGACCCGGCAGTCGGGGCAATGCTGGATGCCGGTCTTGACGTAGAGCAGCCGCAGGAAGTGGTAGATCTCGGTCAGCGTGGCGACGGTGCTCTTGCGACCGCCCCGGCTGGTGCGCTGCTCGATCGCCACGGTGGGGGGGACGCCGAAGATGCCGTCGATGTCGGGCCGGGACGCCGGCTGCACGAACTGGCGGGCGTAGGCGTTGAGCGATTCGAGGTAGCGGCGCTGTCCCTCGCCGAAGACGACGTCGAAGGCGAGCGTCGACTTGCCCGAGCCGGACACGCCGGTGATGACGGTCAGGACATCGCGCGGAATCTCGACGTCGATGTTCTTCAGGTTGTGCTCCCGCGCATGGTGCACGAAGATCGCGTCGCGGCCGCGCTCGCGTATCGCGCCGGCGGGACGATGCGGCTCGCGCGCCGGCGGGGCGGCCCCGATCGCGCGGCGGTAGTCGAGCAGGGCGCGCCCGGTATGGGATTCCGGCACCGCGGCGAGTTCGTCGGGCGTGCCGGTGGCGACCACGCGACCGCCGCCGTCACCGCCTTCCGGGCCGAGGTCGACCAGCCAGTCGGCCGCCGAGATCATGTCGAGGTTGTGCTCGATGACGAGCAGGGAATGGCCGGCATCGAGGAGCTTGCCGAAGGCGCCGAGGAGGCGTGCCACATCGTCGAAATGCAGGCCGGTGGTCGGCTCGTCGAAGATGTACAGCGTGCCGCGCCGGCCCGCCCGGGCGAAGCGCGCGCCGGCCGCGCTGCCGGGCGTCCCGGTCGCCGCCCCGGCCAGGAAGCCGGCGAGCTTGAGCCGCTGCGCCTCGCCCCCCGACAGGGTCGGCACGGGCTGGCCCAGGCGGAGGTAGTCGAGGCCGACGTCGACCAGCGGCTGGAGCCGGGCGCGGACATCGCGCGAATCGCGGAAGAAGGCCAGCGCCTCGCTGATCGTGAGTTCGAGCACGTCGGCGATGGACAGCGCGCCGAAGGCGCTGCCGTCGGCCCGCCGGGCGTCGGCTGCGCCGTGTATGCGCAGCTCGAGCACTTCGTCGCGGAAGCGGCGCCCGTCGCAGTCGGGGCAGCGCAGGTAGACGTCGGAGAGGAACTGCATCTCGACGTGCTCGAAGCCGGTGCCGCCGCAGGTGGGGCAGCGGCCGTCACCGGCGTTGAAGCTGAAGGTGCCCGCGGTGTAGCCGCGCTCGCGCGCCAGCGGCGCGGCGGCGAACAGCTTGCGCACCGGGTCGAAGGCGCCGACATAGCTGGCGGGGTTGCTGCGGGCGGTCTTGCCGATCGGCGACTGGTCGACGAAGACGACATCGCCGATCCAGTCGTCGCCGAGCAGCCGCGCATGCTCGCCGGGCGCCTCGGTCGGCTTGCCGCGTGCCTTGAGCAGCGCCGGCAGCAGCACGTTCTGCACCAGCGTCGACTTGCCGCTGCCCGACACGCCGGTGATACAGACCAGGCGGCCGAGCGGGATCTCGACGTCGATGCCGCGCAGGTTGTGGGCGCGGGCGCCCTCGATGATGAGCCTCGGCGTTCCCGCGGCCACCGGCCGGCGCTGCCCGGGCTCGATGCGCAGGCGCCCGCCGAGATAGCGGCCAGTGAGGGTGTCCGCCAGGCGCGCCTCCTCGGCGCGGCCGTCGAACACGATGCGGCCCCCGCGCTCGCCCGGCCCGGGTCCGATGTCGATCAGCCGGTCGGCGGCGAACATCACCTGCGGATCGTGCTCGACCACCAGCAGGGAATTGCCGGCGTCGCGCAGGCGGAGCATGACGTCGATGATCCGGCCCATGTCGCGCGGATGCAGGCCGATCGAAGGCTCGTCGAGGACGAACAGGGTGTTGACCAGGGCGGTGCCGAGGGCGGTGGTCAGGTTGATGCGCTGGACTTCACCGCCCGACAGGGTGCGCGACTGGCGATCCAGGGTCAGGTAGCCGAGCCCGACGTCGCACAGGAAGCCGAGCCGTGCCCGCAGTTCGATGAGCAGCATGTCGACCGCCTCGTCGAGCGCGCGGCGCCGGCCCCCCGCCGGCGGCAACATCAGCTCGAAGAAGCGGCGCACCCGTTCGATCGGCAGGAGCATGAGGTCGTGCAGCGACAGTCCGGGCAAGGCCTGCAGCATCGCTTCGTCCCACTCCACGCCGACCGGCATGAAGCGCGCGCGGGCGCGCTCGGGGTCGGCCTCACCGAGGGCGAGCGCGGCGAGCTCGGCGTCCCCGATCCGCCAGAGCAGGGCATCGGTCACGAGCCGGGCGCCGGCGCAGGCCGTGCAGGGGGTATAGGACCGGTACTTCGACAGCAGTACCCGGATGTGCATCTTGTAGGCCTTCGACTCGAGCCAGTCGAAGAAGCGGCGGATGCCGTACCACTGCGACTGCCACTTGCCGGTCCAGTCGTCGCCGCCCTCGATGACCCAGCTGCGCTGCGCCTCGTCGAGCTCGCGCCAGGGCACGTCGAGCGGGATCCCGGCGATCCGGGCATGGCGCTCGAGGTCGGCCTGGCATTCCCTGAAGCTCGCGGTCTGCCACGGCTTGACCGCGCCGCCGGCGAGACTCAGGGAATCGTCCGGCAGGACCAGGCCCAGGTCGATGCCGATCACACGGCCGAAGCCGCGGCAGGCCTCGCACGCCCCGAGCGGCGAATTGAACGAGAACAGGCTCGGCAACGGGTCGGGATACGAGATGTCGCAGTTCGCGCAGTGCAGGCCGGTACTGAAGGGCAGGCGCCGGGCCACTTCGCCGTCGTCGTCGAGCACGAACACCTCGAGGTGTCCATGGCCCCGCAGGAACGCGGCCTCGACGGCTTCCGCGATGCGCGAGCGCGGCGCCGAGCCGGCGCGGAAGCGGTCCTGCACCACGGCGAGCACGCTCGCGCCGTCCGCGGACGGGCGTCGCTCCTGCACCCTGGTGTAACCCTGCGCCGAGAGATGGCCGGTGACCTCGTCGTCGCCGAAGCCGGCGGGCACGCTGACGGGAAAGGCGAGCACGAGGCGCGGGTCGCCCGAAGCGCCGGCGCGCCCGACGAGGTCGTCGACCACGCTGTCGACATCGTCGCGCCGCACCGGGCGGGCGCAGCGGCGGCAATGCAGCGTCGCCGCCCGCGCGAACATCAGCTTCAGGTGGTCGTTGATCTCGGTCATCGTCCCGACCGTCGAGCGCGAGGTGCGCACCGGATTGGTCTGGTCGATCGCGATCGCCGGCGGGATGCCTTCTATCGAATCGACATGGGGCTTGTCCATGCGATCGAGGAACTGGCGCGCATACGCGGAGAACGTCTCGACGTAGCGGCGCTGGCCTTCCGCGTAGATCGTGTCGAAGACCAGGGACGACTTGCCCGAGCCGGAGACGCCGGTGACCACGACCAGTTCGTTCGTGGGGATGTCGAGCGACAGGTTGCGCAGGTTGTTCTGGCGGGCCCCGCGCACCCGGATCACGGCGTCGCTCGCGCCCGCGCCGCGCAGGCGCGAGCCGAGATAGGCGCCATCATGGCGACCGGAGTCCTCGGCCGCCGCGGGCGCGGCCGGGCGGGAACGGGTTTCGTCCATCGGGGCGGGCGGAGCAGGGTGGGGCCCCGATCATAAACCCGGATCGGCGCGGCCATCCGATCGCCACCGGGCTGGGCGGGCCATCGCGCTCGGCTAGAATCCGGGCATGGAATCGATGAATCCCGCCGATCGGCACACCGAGTTCCGGTCGCGCGCCGTTGCGGCGGTGCTCGCGATGCTCGCCGGGACGTTCGGGGCGCACCATTTCTACCTGGGCCGGCGCTTCTGGTGGATCTATCCGCTGATCGCGATGCCCCTGCTCGGGATCGCCCTGCAGTTCGACGAATGGTATCGACAGTGGCCGTTCTTCATCGCCGCCCTGGTGACCATCGTCTCGCTGGGCGAGGCGATCCGGATCGCGCTCATCAGCGACGAGGCCTGGGACGCCCGCTTCAACCCCGACAGCGACATCCGTTCGCAGAACGGGGTGGGCATGGTGCTGGTTGCCGTCTTCTCGCTGTTCTTCGGCAACCTGCTCGGCATGAGCGTCCTCGCGCTGGCGGTCGAGAAGATATTCAGGCCGATGGCAATCCTGTAGGGGAACCATGACCGTAGGGGAACCATGAGCAAGCAGATCGTATCGACCCCGGACGCGCCCGCCGCGATCGGCCCCTATTCGCAGGCCGTACGGGCCGGCAACACCGTCTACCTGTCCGGGCAGATCCCGCTCGACCCGGCGACGGGGGCCATCGTCGACGGCGGCTTCGAGGCGCAGGTCCGGCAGGCCTTCAGGAATCTCGCGGCCGTGGCCGTGGCCGCCGGCGGCTCGCTCGCCGACTGCGTGAAGCTGACCCTCTACCTGACCGACCTGGAGCGTTTCCCGGTCGCCAACGCGATCATGCAGGAGTTCTTCGGCGACCCGTACCCGGCCCGGGCCACCGTCGGCGTCGCGAGCCTGCCCAAGGGTGCGCTGTTCGAGGTCGAAGCGGTAATCGTCCTCGGCTGAGGCCCTGGCATCGAGAGCCGGCCGCCCGTGGGCATCGACATCGATCGCTTCGCCCGGCTGGGGATCCGGCGCGCGCAGGACCTCGTCCTGCAACTGCCGCTGCGCTATGAGGACCTGACGCGGATCACGCCGATCGGCGAGCTGGTCGCCGGCGTACCGGCCCAGGTCGAGGGAGAGATCGTCCGCGTCGAGGTCCGGCCCGGGCCCAGGCGCATCCTCACGGTGGAACTCGCCGATGCGACCGGCCGCATCGGCCTGCGCTTCTTCCATTTCTACGGCTCGCAGTTGCGCCAGCTCGTCGCCGGCAAGCGCCTGCGCGGCGCGGGCGAGCCGCGCGCGAGCCTGTTCGGTTTCGAGATGGTGCACTCGCAGTACCGCGTCGCGCACGAGGGGATGGCGCTGCCCGACCGTCTCACGCCGGTCTACCCGGCGGCGGCGGGGAGCAGCCAGGCGAGCCTGCGCCGCGCGATCGGGCAGGCGCTGGCGGGCACCGAACTCGTCGAGACGCTGCCCCGCTCCGTACTGGCGGGGCTGGGGCTGCCGGGCTTCGCGGCCGCCCTGCGCCTGCTGCACGGACCACCGCCGGACGTCGACGCCGCCGCGCTCGCCGACCGCTCGCATCCCGCCTGGCGACGGATCATCCTCGACGAACTCCTGGCCCAGCAGGTGTCGCTGCTGCGGGCCCGGGCGGCACGCGGCGCGCGCCCGGCCACGCCCCTGCGCGACGGCGGGCTGGCGGCGCG
>DAIMFM010000172.1:0-6764 GCA_036724585.1 Burkholderiaceae bacterium
ATCGCGGTCGCCGTCCACAACGGCAACGGCCTCGAATGGCTCGATCCCGCGGCGGCCGTCGAGGCCGACGCGAACCTGGTGCAGGCCCTGGCGAAAGCGCCGGTCGCGTAGCGGGCCACCGGCCGCGGCCGTGGCCACCTAATCGAACCAGTGCTGCAGCAGCAGGTCGATCGCGCTTTCGCTCCCGGTCTGCAGCTGCAGGGTCAGGCGCCGCGAGATGTCGTACTGGATGCGCAGGAGGTTCCAGGCGCCCTGCAGGCCCTGCTCGTAGCTGACGTAGACCCCCGAGGCCAGGCGCTTGCCGATCGTCACCACCTCGCGCAGGGCGGCGGTGTCCTGGCTGTCGGCGACACCGGGCAGCCCCGTGCCGCCGAGCCGGTTGCCCACCACTTCGCTCTGCCCCGTCGCCGGCGAGAAGCCCAGCGCGAGGACGTCGAGCCCGAACTGCTGGTTGATGCTGCCGCTCACGGTGCCGCCGTCGCTGCCGAAGAGGGTCGCGGCCGCCTGCTGCAGCGCCAGCGCCTGGGCGCCCGAACTGGCGTCGGCGAGCGGCACGCCCAGCACCAGCCATGAAAGCTTCTCGGCGTCGGGCATCTCCGGATCGGAGAAGAGCGCGATCCGCGGCGACAGGGCGGTGCCGGTCAGCCGCACCCCGACTTCGACGGGCAGGCGCGGGCGCACGGCGGTGATGTCGAGCGACGGGTTGTCCACCGGGCCGTTGAAGCGAATCGAGCCCTTGGTGATGTCGAGCTCCTGGCCGTAGGCCTCGAAGGTGCCGTCGCGCACGCGGACCGTGCCCTCGATGCGCGGCGCCCCGGGCAGCTCGCCGCGCAGGCGCACCAGGCCCTCGAGACGCGTGTCGATGCCGCCGCCGACGATACGGATGTCGCGCCCGAGGTCGATCTCGATGTCCGCGCCGACCCGCATGCCGCCGGTGTCGACGGCCGGACGCGCATCCTCCGCACCGCCTTCGCCGCCGTCGCGTCCCTTGCGCGCCGCATCCCCGCCCGCCGCCTCACCGACGATGCGCACGTCGTCGGGCAGCGCCGGCACCCCGGCGCTGCGCAGCTCGATCAGCCCCTCGTCGGCGACGACGTTCCCGGTCAGCATCATGGTGCGACCGTCGCTCACCAGGCGGGTATGGCCCGAGAGCACCAGGCGCTGGCCGGGGTCGAGCGGCGCCCGGAACCGCCGCGCCTCGACATCGAACTCGCCGCGCAAGGGCACGCCCGGGCTGCGGCCCGGCTCGCCGCGATCGCGCTCAGCATCGGGCAGGAACTCCGCCCGGCCGCTGAGGATGAGGTCGCCCTCGCCGCTCGTGATGCGGAACCGCTCGATGACGAGGCCACTGCCGTCGAAGGCGGCGCGCAACTCCCCTTCGTCGAGCCGCCAGCCCTGCGCACGCTGCTCGATCGCGAGCCGGTCGCCCCGGAGGCTGCCATCGAGCCGTGGCGCATCGAGGGTGCCGCCGACATCGGCGGCGATGTGCAGCCGGCCTTCGACGGCCCAGTCTTCGCCGAGGTAGCGCCGCAGGAACACCAGCGAGGGCAGTTCGAGGTCGATGCGCCCGTCGAGCCGCCCGGCATCGATCCGCAGGCTCGCGCCGCTGCCGGAACCGATGCCCAGGCGCCCGGCCTCGCCGCCGGCGACGGATTCGCGCAATGCCACCCGGACCTCGCCGGCGAGGGTCTCGGGCGTGGTGCCGCCGTCGATCCGCCACTGGCCGTCGACCCGCAGGCCGGCCAGCGCGGCATCGACATCGCGGCTTCCCGCGGGCCGGCCCCGTACCCGATCGAGCCAGGCGAGCGCCCTGGCGAGCGGCAGGCCGGCGACGCTGCCCGCGCTCGCGAGCCGCGGCGGCTCGCCGAAGCTCCAGTCGATGTGCTCGATGCTCGCCGATGCGCCCCGGCCATCGGGCGCCTCGAGGCGCAGCCCGGACAGCGCGACGCCGGTGGGCGATACGCCGAGCTGGGCGCCGGCCCCGATCACGACCGATTCCGTCCCGTCGATCCGGCCACGTTCGATGAGCGCGTCCCAGCGCGGCGTCTCGGCATCGTAGGCGCCACGGCCGTCGAGGGCGAGGCGCTGGCCCGCCGCCCGCAGGTCCAGCTCGAAACGATGGGTCGCCAGGGTGCCGTCGACATCGAGGCTGGCGGCATCGACGCCGTAGTCCTCGAGGACCAGCCCCTCGAGCACGAGCCGCGCGTCGAAGTCGGCGTCCGCCTCGCGCGGCCATGCGAGGCGGACGCTGGCCCTGCGCGCCGCGAACCGGTCCTCGAACGAGAGCGCGCTCGCCTCGAGCCGGCCGCTGCCCCAGGCCCGGCCGTCGACGAGGCCGAGTTCGCCGGCGCCGGTGATGCTGCCCGCGAGGCGGGCATCGAACAGCGCCGGCTCGCCGGCATCGAGCGTCCAGCGCAGGCGATCGTCGGGACGGCCGATCGCACCCTGCGCGGTGACGCGATTGCCGCCCAGGCCGAGATCGGCATCCAGCCGGGCAAGGCGCAGGCCGGCATCCAGGACGGCATCGAGCCGGCCCGAGAGGCGGGCGCCGGCGAGGTGGCTGTCGCCGAGCTCGAGGGCCAGCGCCAGTTCGCCGCCTCCCGGCGCGCCGCGGGCCCGCCAGCGGCCGTCGATCCGGCCCTCGGTGAACCGGGCAAGCCCGGGATCGTCGAGCGCCAGCCATTGCGACGGGTCCACGCCGCTCGCCTGGCCGGCGAGGTCGACCGCCAGGGGCTCGAGCCGGATCGTGCCGGTCGCATCGAGCCCGCTGTCGCCATGGCCGATGCGGGCGCGCTCGATGCGGACCTCCTCTTCCCCGAGGCGCGCCAGCAGGTCGACCGCGAGCGGCGCGCGCCCGGTCAGGGACGACCCGCCCTCGCGCTCGTGGAGCTGCGCGGCGAGCGCGTCCTGCTGCAGGCTGGCTTCGCCGTCGATGCGCGTCGAACGCGCCGCCGCCACCCAGTGCGCGGGGTCGATGCCGGCCAGCGCGAGGCGCGCATCGATCACCGGCAGCTCGCGGCCCGCGACCCGCATCGTCCGGCCGGAATCGACCGCGAACCCGCCCTCGATCCGGCCGTCATCGAGCAGGCCCACCTCGAGGGCATCCACGCGCAGCACGCCCGCTTCGAAAACGAAGTCGCCGACCACCGAATCGATCGGAACCGCGCCCGCGGGCAGCGGCCCGGGGGCCTCGTTGTCGACCGCCAGCCGGCCCCGCAGCGGATCGGTGCCCACGAGGGTGGCCCGGCCCGCCAGGCTGGCCCCGGGCGCATCGGGCAGCCAGGCCGACGGATCGAGCCCGTCGAACTCGAGCAGCGCGGGTCCCGCGGCCAGCGCGGGCGCGAGCGGATCCAGTCCCAGCCGGGCGTGCAGGCGTGCCTTGCCGGCGCGGGTCCGCGCCTCGATGCGCAGCACCTCGAGGTCGCCGGCGACGGTGGCGGCGATGGCGACGGGCGGCGTGTCCATCCGCAGTCCGGCGAGGCCGAGGCGCTCGACGCTGGTGAGCAGGCTCGCGTCGGCGACGACCGCATGCGGCGCCTCGGTGCCGATGCGCATCGAATCGGCGGCCAGCTCGCCCCAGGGCGTGTCCACGCGCAGCGCCTCGACGCGATACTCGCCCGGCAGGTGCGCCGCCCGCGCCGCCAGCCCGCGGAACTCCAGCGTCCGGCCGTCCGGCAGGCGCAGGTCGATCCGCTCCGCCTCGATGCGCCCGACGAGTACCGCCACGGGCAGGCCGATCGCGCCCGGCATCGGCCTGAGGCCCGCGTCCACCTCCCCGCCACCGCCGATCTCGATCTCGATCGCCTCGGCGCGCAGCAGCCCGATCGCGAGGCGCCCGTCGAGCAGGCCGCGCCAGTTCCAGCGCAGTTCGGCCTCGTCGACACCGATGCGGGTCGTGCCGTCGATCCAGTCGATCCGCCGCACCTGCAGGCCATCGACGAGCCGGCCTTCGATGCCCTCGAACGCGAGCCGCCCGCCGCTGGCGGCGGCCACCCGCTCGAGCCCGATGCGGGCGGCGCTCTCGCTCAACGCGATCCAGGCGACCAGACCCGCCAGCAGGGCCGCGAGGACGGCGATGGCCAACAGCAGGCGGCGGCGGGCGGCAGGCATCAGAAGGTATAGCCGACGGAGAAATGCAGGCGCCAGCGCTCGACCGCCTCGCCGTAGGCGATGTCGAGGTTCAGCGGGCCGACCGGGGTGCGCCAGCGCATGCCGACACCGTAGCCGGCGACCGCATCGAAGTCGTGCGTCGAATCGGTGGCATTGCCGATGTCATAGAACACCGCGGCCGCGATCGACTCGCTCACCGGATGCTGGTATTCCAGGCTGGCCACGGCCAGGTAGCGACCCCCGACGGTCGCCCCGGCCTCCTTCACGCCCAGCGTCTGGTAGCCGTATCCGCGCACCGAATGCGAGCCGCCCGCCCGGAACAGGTTCTCGGAAGGGATGTCGCGGCGCGAGCCGGCCGCGACCCAGCCCAGCTCGCCGAGGGCGATCAGCGTGCCGCCGGCGAGGAAGCTGCGCCGCGGCATCGGGATGAAGCGCATCGCACGGCCGTAGAAGCGCACGAAGCTGCGGTTCGAAGCCAGGCCGCGGGCCGCGCCGGAGACCTGCGTGCTGATGGTGTAGCCGCGCCGCGGCAGGATCCGCGAGTTGAGCCGGCGCAGGTTCCAGGAATAACCGAGCACGAGCGCATGGGCGTCGTCCTCGATCGCCGCCAGGCGCTCGGTGCCGGCGAGCCGACGCTCCTCGGTCTGCATCTGCAGGGACAGGAACCATTCGATGTCCTCGGTGCGCTTGCCGCGACCGAAATACAGGTTGCCGCGCTCGACCCGCTCGCCGGCCGCCTCGAGCTCCTCCAGGCGACCGCCGAAACCGTAGAAATGCCGGGTGGCGTCGATCGGCGTGCGCACGTTGGCGAACAGGCGCTGGCGGCGCACCGCGGCGATCAGCGAGCTCTCGAGCTGCCAGCTGCGGCCGAAGAGGTCGCGATGCTCGAAGCCCACCTGGCCGCGGGCGCCCTGGTCGCTGCTGTAGCCGATGCCGAACACCGCGCGCTTGGACTTGTGCTCGACGAGGTCGACCGACAGGGGCACCGCCAGCAGGTCCGGATCCTCCTCCAGCGCATCGAGCTCGGGCACCACGCTGACCCCCGCGAAATAGCCGCTGTCGCGCAGGGCCGCCTCGTAGGAGAGGAGCTGCTCGAGCGAATAGGGTTCGCCGGGCCGGAACGGCCGCAGGTTCTCGACGATCCTCTCGTCGTGGCGCTCGAGGCCGCTGATGTCCAGCTCGCCGAAGGCGATCCGCGGCCCGCTGTCGAGCACCACCTCGAGTTCGGCGGCGCTGCGCGCCGGATCGATGCGGGCCTCGCTGGCGGTGATGCGGGCGCGCAGGTAACCGCGCTGGTTGAGCGCATCGACGAGGCCGCGCTTGCCGCGCTCCCATTCGCGCGAAGCGAAGAAGCTGCCCTCGGGCAGCAGCCAGCGCGAACGCAGGAAGCGCGTCACCCGACGATTCTCCGCGGCCGGCCCCTCGATGCGCACGTCCGAGCGCGCGACGGTCACGCGCGGGCCGGCCTGGACGACCACCTCGACCCGGTCCGCGTCGCCGCTCGAGCGCACCTTGCCGCTGTAGTAGCCCAGCGAGCGCAATATCGCCATGACCTCGTCGTCGAGGCGCGCGAGCAGGGCCGGCATCTGGCGCGGCAGGAAATCGTCCCGGTACTGCCAGCGACCGACGAAGGTCTGCTCGCGGATCCGCTCGGCGATCTCGTCGGGCGCCTCTATCTCGAGGGCATAGTTCGCCTCGCGCTGGGACCGGGGCGCGGGCGCGGCTTCCTCGTCGGCCACGCCGGCCTCGATCTCGTTGGCGAATGCGCAGCGGCCGGTGCCGGGCGCCTGCCCGAGGGCGAGCCCGCCCAGCAGCCAGGCCAGCGCGAGTACCCGGGCCGCGCGTTCGCTGCGGTACCGGCAGGCGTGGTCCGGGCGGCGCTCAGCGCACCGTCGCGGGGGCATCCCCGGCTTGCCTGTCGAGCACCTCGCCGATGCGCCAGGCCGTCTCGCCCGCCGCCTTGAGATGGGCGATCGCCCTGTCGGCGTCGGCGGCCGCCACGACGAGGACCATGCCGATGCCGCAATTGAACACGCGGTGCATCTCCGCATCCGCGATCCGGCCGTGCCGGCGCAGCCAGTCGAACAGCGGCGGCATCGGCCAGGCGTCGGCACGGATGTCGGCCCTGCAGGTGACGGGCAGTACCCGCGGCACGTTCTCGACGAGGCCCCCCCCCGTGATGTGCGCCATCGCCTTGATCGGCACCTGCCCGAGCAGGCCGAGGACCGGCTTGACGTAGATGCGCGTCGGCGCCATGAGGACGTCCTCGAAGGGACGGCCGTGGAAGTCCTCGCGCAGGGCGGCACGCGCCGCATCGGACTCGAGGGGCCCGTGCACCCGCTCCAGCACCCGACGCACCAGGGAGTAGCCGTTGGAATGCGCGCCGCTGCTCGCCAGGCCGACGAGGGCATCGCCCGCGGCGACCGTGCTGCCGTCGATGATGGCGGATTTCTCGACCACCCCGACGGCGAAGCCGGCGAGGTCATATTCGCCGTCCGGGTACATGCCCGGCATCTCGGCGGTCTCGCCGCCGATCAGGGCGCAGCCGGCCTGCTCGCAGCCGGCGGCGATGCCGCCCACCACCGCGGCGGCGACATCGACGTCGAGCCGGCCGCAGGCGAAATAGTCGAGGAAGAACAGGGGTTCGGCACCCT
>DAIMFM010000173.1:0-6720 GCA_036724585.1 Burkholderiaceae bacterium
GCGCTCGCCGGGGGCGCCGGGGCCGGCGTGTACGCCCTGCACTGCCCCGAGCTAACCGCCCCCTTCCTGGCGGTGTGGTACGTGCTGGGCATGGCGCTGCCCACGCTCCTGGGCGCCGCGCTGGGGCCGCGCCTGCTGCGCTGGTAGGCGCGGGGCGGGTCCGGCGCCGGCCCGCCGCCCGGCCCTCGGCTCACTTCACGAAGGGACAGCCGCCCTCGCTCATCGGCCGGAACGCATCCTCGGCGTCGATGGTGGCGATCACCTTCATGTAGTCCCAGTCGCCCTTCGATTCATCGGGCGACTTCACTTCGAGCAGGTACATCGGATGCATCTTGCGTCCGTCCGCCCGGATGGTGCCCTTGCCGAAGAGCGGATCGTCGGTGGGGATGGCCTTCATCGCCTCGACGACCGCCTTGCCGTCCTTCGCGCTGCCGACCTTCTCGACGCCCTTGAGGTAGTGCAGGATGGCCGCGTAGACGCCGGCCTGCATGTCGTTGGGCATCGCCTTGCTGGGATTGCGCGACTGCCAGCGCTTCGAGAACTCGCGCGTGCCGTCCGTGCGGTCCCAGTAGAACGGCGCCACCGATTGCAGGCCCTGCGTCGCCTCCAGGCCCAGCGCCGGGATGTTGGTCACGCCGAAGATGAGGCCGACGAGCTTCTGCTTCCTGCCCAGGCCGAACTCGGCCGCCTGCTTGAGCGCATTGGTCAGGTCACCCCCGGCGTTGGCGAACGCCACGACGTCCGCCCCCGAGTTCTGCGCCTGCAGCAGGAACGAGGAGAAGTCGGCGTTGCCCACCGGATGGCGCACCGCGCCGAGCACCTCGCCGCCGCCCGCCCTGACCTCGTCGGCGGCCTGCTTCTCGAGATCGTGGCCGAAGGCGTAGTCGGCGGTGATGAAGAACCACTTCCTGCCGCCCTGCCCCAGCACCGCGCGGCCGACCGCATGGCCGTAGGCGTAGGTGTCGTAGGTCCAGTGCACCGTGTTGGGGGAGCACTGGCTGCCGGTGAGCGTGGCCGAGCCCGCGCCCGAGCCGATGATCACCTTGTTCCTGTCGCGCGCGATCTGGCTCACCGCCAGCGCCACGGCCGAGTTGGGCAGGTCGACCACCATGTCGACGCCCTCGGTGTCGAACCACTGGCGGGCGATGGTCGCCCCCACGTCGGGCTTGTTCTGGTGGTCGGCCGAGACGATCTCCACCTTCAGCTTGCCGCCGTTCTTCGCGTAGTCCTCGGCGGCCATCTCGGCCGAGATCACCGATCCCGGTCCCTGGAAGTCGGCATAGACGCTCGACATGTCGCTGAGCACGCCGATGCGCACGGTCTCGGCCGCGGCCACGGCGTTGAGGCCGAGGCCCAGGGCGACCGCGAGCGCGGCCGATGCGATTGCCTGCTTCATGAGTGTCTCCTCCTGGCGGATCGCGGGTCTTGGTGCCGCAATCACTATAGTGCCGGCATTCCCGCCATGGAAGGCGTCTCGCCGACCTGGAGGTTTCCTGCCTCCATCCAGCGCGGCAGCACCGTCGCCGAAGTACTCGAACCACGGCAGTCCCGCATGGCTGTAGTCGGCCGCCGAAGGCCGTACGCCGGCGCCGGCCTGGCCGTCGCTTCCCGCCACTGGAGGCGGTCGAGGATATGCACGAAGTCCACACTCGAATCAAGTCCAGTCGGCTATCCTTGCCCGGGGACTTCGGAGACGCGACGATGGACAAGGAACGCACCCAGCGCTTCATGCAGAAGCTGGTCGGCGATGTCGGCACCGCGATGGCCGCGGCGCTGGTCTTCGTCGGTGACCGCACCGGTCTCTTCAAGGCGATGGCAGGCGCCGGGTCGATCACGGCGGACTCCCTGGCCGATACCACGGGGATCCATCCGCGCTACGTCGAGGAATGGCTCGGCGCCATGACCTGCATCGGCTACGTCGAGCACGACCCGGCCGGCGATACCTTCGCCCTGCCCGACGAGCATGCGCTCTTCTTCGTTGATCCCGCTTCCGAGTATTACTTCGGCGGCATGTTCGGCGCCCTGCCCGAGATGATGGGCGTGGCGCCCCGGCTCGCCGCAGCGTTCAAGCGCGGCGACGGTATCTCGTACGCCGAGTTCGGCGCCGGCCTGCCGGTCGCCATCGAGCGCATGAACCGCTCGATCTACGAGAGCCGGCTCGTGCAGTCGTGGCTGCCGACGATGCCCGAGGTGGTGCGTCGGCTCGAGGCGGGCGGACGCGCGATCGACATCGGCTGCGGCACCGGCGTGGTGCCGGTCGTGCTGGCCAAGGGCTTTCCGCAGGCACGCATCGAAGGGCTCGACCTCGATGCGCGCTCGATCGAGAACGCGGCGGGCTATGCGGCCGAGGCCGGCGTCGCCGGGCGCGTGCGCTTCATCAACGCATCGGCCGACAGCTTGCCGGCCGAACCCGCCTACGACCTCATCACCACCTTCGACGTGGTCCACGACCTCCCCGATCCGCTCGGCACCCTCGAGCGCATCCGCGCGGCACTCGCCGAGGGTGGCAGCTACCTGATGGTCGAGCCGAAGATGGGCGACGGGCTCGACGAGAACCGCCAGAATCCGTTCGGGCGCATGTTCTATTCGATCAGCTGCCTGCACTGCGTGCCGCAGTCGTTATCCCAGGGCGGGCCGGGCCTCGGCGCCTGCTGGGGGCCGTCGCGGGCGCGCGAGCTTGCAAGCCAGGCCGGCTTCGGTCATTTCGAGGTGCTGCCGGCGCGCAGCCCCGCGATGGCGTTCTACGAACTGCGCGCCTGAACGCGTCCTCCGCTCGACGAGCCGGACGGGGGGTCGGGACGCCTCCCCCACCCTGCCTCGTACAATGAGGCCATGCACCGACACGGCGAATACAAGATGCCCGGCGGCAAGCTCGTGGTGGCCGACCTCGAGCTGCGCGACGGCCACCTGGGCAAGGTGGTGGTCAGCGGCGACTTCTTCCTGGAGCCGGACGAGGCGCTCGAGGCGATCGATGCCGCCCTGACCGGCCTGCCCGCCGCACGGACACCGCGGCGCTGGCCCGGGCGGTCGAGGCCGGGCTGCCCGAGGGCACGACGATGTTCGGTGTCAGCGCCGAGGCGATCGCGATCGCCGTGCGCCGCGCCCTGGACGGCATGCCCCCGGACGACACGGAAACGCCATGACCGGCCGCTGGAACGACCACGACTGGCAGCTCATCCATGCCGGCCCGCAGTCGCCGGCGATGCACATGGCGCTCGACGAGGTCATCACCGACGAGGTGGGCGCCGGCCATCGGCCCGCGACCCTGCGCGTCTGGGAATGGGCCTCGTCGGCGGTGATCATCGGGCGCTTCCAGTCGCTGCGCAACGAGGTCGACACCGAGGCCGCGCATCGCCACGGCATCGAGGTGGTGCGCCGGATCACCGGCGGCGGGGCCATGTTCGTCGAGCCCGGCAACACCATCACTTATTCGCTCTCCGCCCCCGAGTCGCTCGTCAAGGGCATGTCCTTCCTGCAGGCCTATGCCTTCATGGATTCCTGGGTGCTGGAGGCGCTGCGCACCCTCGGCATCGAGGCCTGGTACCAGCCGCTCAACGACATCGTCTCGGGCGCGGGCAAGATCGGCGGGGCGGCGCAGGCGCGCCGCAGCCGCGCCGTCCTGCACCATGTCACCATGGCCTATGACATCGATGCCGACAAGATGGTCCGGGTGCTGCGCATCGGCCGCGAGAAGCTCTCCGACAAGGGCGTCGGCAGCGCGGCCAAGCGGGTGGATCCGCTGCGCAGCCAGACCGGGCTGCCGCGCGAGGCGATCATCGCGCGCATGGTGGATACCTTCCGTCGCAACCATGGCCTGGCCGAGGACACGGTCCGCCCGGACGAGGCCGCCCGGGCCGAGGCGCTGGTCCGGGAAAAGTTCGCGACCCAGGCCTGGACGGCGATCGTTCCCTGAGCTCAGCCGAAGGGGCGCATCACCACCCGGCCGATGACTTCGCGCGCGACGAGCATCCGCAGCGCCTCCTGGAACTGCGCCAGCGGCAGCGCCGCATGCACCTGCGGCCTGAGCAGTCCGCGGCGGGTCCATTCGAAGAGCGTGCGATAGGCCTCGCGCAGCCTGCCGTCCATTTCCGGCGGCACCGGCTGGCGGCCCCAGCCGAAGTAGTAGCCCCAGTAGATGCCGATGACGGTGATGTTCTTCACCAGCACGATGTTGGCGGCCACGCTCGGGATGCGGCCGCTCGCGAAGCCCATCGGGATGATGCGCCCGTCCGGCGCGATGCAGCGAAGCGACTCGTCGAAGGCGTCGCCGCCGACGGGATCGAAGACGACATCCGCGCCGCGGCCGCCGGTCAGCGCCAGCACCTTCTCGCGCCAGTCCGAACGGTGGTCCAGCGCATGGTCGGCGCCGTGCGCCGCCAACGCCTCGAGCTTCGCCTGCGAGCCCGCCGTCGCGATGACGGTCGCGCCCAGCGCCTTGCCGACCTGCAGCGCGGCCAGGCCGCTGCCGCCGGCCGCACCATGGACGAGCAGGCACTCGCCCGGCAGCAGCCCGGCCCGCCACTGCAGCGCTGCGAACGCGGTGCCGTACACGGTGGGGAACTGGGCGCCGGTCTCGAACGGAATGTCCTCGGGCAGGTGGAACACCGTCTGCTCGGGCGCCACCGCTTCCTGCGCATAGGCCCCGGACTGCACGCCCGCGATGACGCGATCGCCGGCACGGAAGCGGCTCGCGCCGGGCGCCACGTCGGTGACGACCCCGGCGAGCTCCGTTCCCGGTACCAGCGGCAGCTCCGCCCGGTTCTGGTGCCGGCCCGCCATCACCAGCAGGCTGGCGAAGCTGGCGCTGCAGGCACGCACCTCGATGCGCACCGACCCCGGCCCCAGGCGCGGCGCGGGAATCTCCTCGAGCCGCGCGAGCTCGGGGCCGCCGAACCGCCTGCAGACGACGGCCTTCACGCCGCCCGGTCGCGGCGGGCCGCCCGCCCTACAGCGCGGCGCACTGGTCCTCCTTGTTGCCCTGGACCACGTTGCCGCCGCCCTCCGGCATGGGCTGGTTCTCCTTGCACTGCAGGTTGCCGTCGACCACGTTGCTGCTCACGCTGGCGCCACCGGCGTTCTGGAAGAGCTGGATGTCGCCGTTGACGTCGTTGGACAGGACGTGGATGGCACCGCCGTTCGACACGAGCTGGATGTTGCCGTCGACGATGTTGTCGCGAACCGTGATGTCGCGGCCGATGTCGAGCTGGACGTTGCCGCCCACGACGGAGGCCTCGAGCAGGGTCGTGGTGGCCCCCTGGCCCTGGACATTGCCCTCGATCCTCACGCCGGTGGCATAGAAGGCCGAGCCATTGCCGAGCTCGACGTTGCCGTCCACATGGACCCCGGCCGCGAGCACGCAGCGCGCGCCGGCCGGTACCCGCAGGTTCTCGATGTCGCGCCCGCCGAAGCGGATGTCCTGGCAGATGTTGGCGTCGCCTTGCTGCGGCAGCTGCGGGGGAGCGGCGCCGAGCGCCGGCGCCGAGCCCGCGAAGGACATCGCGCCGGCCATCGGGCCGCCGGTGGCGCCCCCGTCCGGGGTGCCGCCGCCACCGAGGCTGCCCGGGGGGTTCGAACCACCGCCACTGCCGCCGCCGCAGGCGACCAGCACGAGGCCCAGGCCGATGACGATCAGTACCTGGCGCGTCGGAATACCACGGCGGCGTGGAACCGGTGAAAGGCGTTGCGTCGTCATGTCGTGCTCCGTGTCGATGGATGGGATTCTCGCCCCTTCGCCCTGGTCCTTCCCGGGCTGCAACATCGCTGCGACGGGAAGCGTAGCGCGTGCGACGGCGAATCCGCGACAAGTCACTGTCTCCATGATGGCCCCGCGCCAGGCACCGCATCGGTGCTTTAATGGGGGGTTGCAATCGGCATCATCAGGAGGGGGAGCAGCCATGCGCGCGACACTCGAGAACCGGCGCCTGGTATGGGCCCACTGGGGCGCCTACGAGGCGATCGCCGACAGCCCGACCGGGCCGGCCACGGCGCTGCGGGGCCTGCCCGAGGACCCCGATCCGTCCCCCATCGGCCTCGGCATGCTCGAGGCCTTGCAATCCCCCGCACGGATACAGCGGCCCGCGGTGCGCGCCGGCTGGCTGGAGGCGCATGGTCGCGGCGACATCGCCGGGCGCGGTGCCGGCCGCGGCCGCGACCCCTTCGTCGAGGTGTCGTGGGACACGGCGCTCGACCTGGTGGCGGGCGAACTCGAGCGGGTGCGCCGCGAGCACGGCAACGCCTCCATATTCGGCGGCCCCTACGGCTGGTCCTGCGCCGGGCGCTCCCATCATGCCCAGTGCCTGGTCCATCGCTTCCTCAACGCGATCGGCGGCTACGTCCGCCACGCCGATACCTACAGCCTCGGCGCCGCCCGGGTGCTGATGCCGCACATCGTCGCCTCGATCGACGAACTGATGGCCAACCATCACGGCTGGGACGTGCTGGCCGAGCACACCCGGCTCTTCGTCTCCTTCGGCGGGGTGCCCGCCAAGAACGCGCAGATCTCGGCCAGCGGCACCGCCCGGCACCGGGCGCGCGAGGGCCTCGCGAACATGGCTGCCCGGGGCTGCCGCTTCGTCAACTTCAGCCCGGTCGCCGGCGATCTCGAGATCGCCGGGCCCGCCGGCGAACAGGCGCTCGAATGGATCCCGATCCGCCCGGGCAGCGACACCGCCGTGATGCTGGCGCTCGCCTGCGAGATCATCCTCGCCAATCGCCACGACG
>DAIMFM010000174.1:0-6712 GCA_036724585.1 Burkholderiaceae bacterium
AGGTGCCGCAGCGGCACAGCACGGTCATTCGTGCGGCGATCATGGCGGCGTCCGGCGCCGGCTCCTCGAGCAGCAGGCCGAGGGCCGACATGAGCATGCCGGGCTGGCAGTACCCGCACTGCACCACCTGCTCTTCCACCCAGGCCTCGCGCAGGGCCTCGAGCACCCGGCGGGTCCGCGGGTCAGCCCGCGGGGCGGCGAGCAGCTCGATCGTCGAGACCCGCCGGCCCGCCATCGCGGAGACCGGCACGGTGCAGCTGCGCGTGGCCTCCCCGTCGACGACCACCGTGCAGGCCCCGCAGGCGCCGACACCGCAGCCGAACTTGGTGCCCGTCAGGCCGATGATGTCGCGAAGCACCCAGAGCAGGGGCATCGCCGGATCCACCTTCACTGCGGCAGGCGAGCCATTGATCTCGATTTCCATGGTTCGACCCGAGCACTCCATCGCATCACCGGGCGATGCTACCGAAGGGCGCCCGCGCGCAGAGCCATAATGCGGACAATCCCGCAATCGAGCCGCAAGCACATGAGCGACCCGCAAGAAAGCCGTCCACCCGCCGCCGGCGCACTCGCCGGCGTGCGCGTGATCGACCTCACCACCGTCGTCCTGGGGCCGTCCGCGACCCAGGTCCTGGGCGACCTCGGCGCCGACGTGATCAAGGTCGAGCCCCCGGGGGGCGACGTGTCGCGTGCCGCCGGTCTCGGTCGCTCGCCCGGGATGGGCCATGTCTTCCTCAATGCGAACCGCAACAAGCGCAGCATCGTGCTCGACCTCAAGGAGCCGGCGCACCGCGATGCGCTGCTCGCGCTGTGCGCCGAGGCCGACGTCCTCGCCTACAACATCCGGCCCGCGGCCATGCGGCGCCTGCGCCTCGACTACGACGCAGTCCGCGCCGTCAATCCGCGGATCATCCATGCGGGCGGCTTCGGCTTCGGGCAAGGCGGCCCCTATGCGCCGCGCCCCGCCTATGACGACCTGATGCAGGCCATGACGGGATCCGCGGACCTGCTCGGCCGGGTCCTCCCCACGAACCGGGACGGGGATCGCCCGACCTACGTGCCGATCAACTTCTGCGACCGCGTGAGCGGACTGCATCTCGTGTACGCCATCATCGCCGCCCTCTATGCGCGGGAGCGCACGGGACTCGGGCAGGCCATCGAGGTGCCGATGTTCGAGACGATGTCGGCCTTCGTGCTGGCCGACAACCTCGGTGGCGCGAGCTTCGATCCTCCGCTGGGCGACATGGGGTACGAGCGCATCGTCTCGCGCGGTCGGCAGCCCTACGCGACCCGTGACGGATACCTTGCCCTGCTGCCCTACAACGACAAGCAATGGCGCGAGGTCCTGCGGCTGTTCGGTCGCGAGGAACTGGCCGCCGACCCGCGCTTCGCGACCCAGGCGGCGAGAAGCCGCAATGCCGAGGCGGTCTACGAATTCCTGGCGCAGGAGCTCGGGCGCCGCGATACCGACGAGTGGCTCGCGCTGCTGCGCGACACCGATATCCCGCATGCCCGCATCAACGCGATCGAGGACTTGCGCGAAGACCCGCACCTGGCCGCGGTAGGCTTCTTCGAGGGCTACCGGCACCCCCACGAGGGCGACCTGGTACGCACGCGGCACCCGGTCGAGTTCTCGGGCACGCCGGCCTCGATCCGCCGCCCGGCGCCCCGGCTCGGCGAGCATACCGCCGAGGTCCTGCGCGAGGCGGGTCTCGACGAGGCGGCCATCGCGCGGGTGACCGGAGATTCCCGCTGACGGGCCGAACGACGAACGACGAACGACGAACGACGAACGAGGAGCGCGAGAGGACGATGGAGACGACGATGAAGACCTACGCGAACGCCGATACCCTGCCCGCCTGGCGCCAGGGCGAAGTGCCCCTGCACGAGTACCTGCGCCACCATGCGCGTACGCAGCCCGGCCACCCCGCGTTCATCTGGTACGGCCGCGAGATCGGCTATGGTGAGCTCGACCGGGCGAGCGATGCCTTCGCGAGCCTGCTGCATTCACTGGGCGTGGTCGCGGGCGACCGGGTCGCCCTCTACATGGGCAACTGCCCGCAGTACATCATCGCGCACTTCGGCATCCAGAAGATCGGCGCCATCGTCGGACCCTGCGGCCCGCTGTTCAAGGCGCACGAGCTGCGCTACCAGCTCGACGACCTCGGCGCCAAAGTCATCGTGGCGGCCCGCCATCTCGCGCCGATCGTCGAGGAGGTCCGGGCGGACACCGCGATCGAGCATGTCTTCCT
This sequence comes from Burkholderiaceae bacterium, assembly GCA_036724585.1. Lineage (GTDB taxonomy): Bacteria > Pseudomonadota > Gammaproteobacteria > Burkholderiales > Burkholderiaceae_E > JAMLIN01. The sequence continues at coordinate 2,253 of DAIMFM010000174.1, forward strand.
GACCGGCCATGCCGACATGCTGCCGCCGGAGCCGCCGATCAGGCTGCCCGAGGAACTCGTCGCCGACCGGCAGGAACGGGCCACGCCGCCACGGACCCGCGACCTGCTCGAATCGCTCGAGGAATTCCGGGACGTGGCGCCGCCCTCGTGCGCGCCCGGTCTCGACGACGTCTGCCTCATGACGTACACCTCGGGGACCACGGGCATGCCCAAGGGCGCGATGCTGAGCTTCGGCAACGCCCTGTTCAAGACGGCGGTCACCGCCGACGGCAACGACGTGCGCCATGACGACGTGCTGCTGGCGATCGCGCCCATGTACCACATCGCCGGGATGCTCGTGGGCATCGACGTCACCGTGTACGCCGGCGCCACCAGCGTGCTGATGCACCGCTTCGACCCGCTCGCGGTCCTGCAGGCGATCGACCGCCATCGCGTCACCTGGTGGTACAGCATGGCGCCGATGAACCTGGCGGTGATGGAGCACCCCGAGGCCGGTCGCTTCGACGTCTCGTCGCTGCGCATCAACCCGGCCACCAGCTTCGGCATCACCCTCACCGAACCGCTGGCGCGACGCTGGGCGGAGTTCACGGGCGGCTGTCCCACCTTCGAGTTCGCCTACGGCCTGTCGGAGACGCATACCTGCGATACCTGGATGCCGGCCGACGCCGTGCGCTGGGGGACCCAGGGCCGCCCGATGCCCGGCGTCGAGATCCGCATCATCGATCCCGATACCGGCCTCGACCGGCCCCAGGGCGAACTCGGCGAGATCATCGTGCGCAGTCCCGGCTCCTTCAAGGGCTACTGGAACAAGCCCGAGGCGACGGCGAAGACCTTGCGCGACGGCTGGGTGCATACCGGCGACATGGGGCGGCTCGATGAAGCCGGCTACCTGAGCTTCGTGGGGCGCTTCAAGGAGATGATCAAGGTCTCCGGCTACAGCGTCTTCCCCGAGGAAGTCGAGGCGATCCTGATCCGCCATCCGGCGATCCGCCAGGCAGCGGTCCTCGGGATCCCCGATCCGACCCGCGGCGAAGCGGTCCGCGCCTATGTGGTGAAGGAGCCGGGCGCCACCGTGGATGCCGAGGAGATCATCGCCTGGGCGCGGGAGAACATGGCGACCTACAAGGCGCCGCGCGAAGTCCGCTTTCGCGACGCCCTGCCCGCGACCGGCGCGGGCAAGGTGCTGCGCCGGCTGCTGCGCGAGGACGAGTGAGCTGAGCGGATTCTCGCCGGGCGCGACCGCTCGCGCCGCGGACTGTGCCCCCGTCCGCGGGCGGGGTCGGCTCAGCCGATGGCGCGGCGGAACTCGAAGCGGGTGATCATGCGCGAGGCCGTGTTGCAGCTGAACATGAGCGCGAAGCTGCGGCTCGCCGGATCGACGAACATCGCCGTACCCGTCACGCCCGACCAGGTGAACTCGCCCCGCGCGCAGGGATAGGCGGCCACGCCCCAGGCCTGGCGCACCGCGACGCCCAGGCCGAAGCCGAAGCCCGGGCCGGTGAAGCCGAACGGCCCATCGACGCCATCGGCCAGCTGGTCGCGCGTCATCTCGGCGAACGCGGATTCCGAGATGAGCCGGCGGCCCTCGATGGCACCGCCGTTGGCGAGCATGCGCGCGAAGCGGGCATAGTCGTCGATGGTCGATGCGAGTCCGCCGCCGCCGCTGTGCATCGGCGTGCCGGCCTGGTCGGCCTTGACGAACATGTCGAAGAAGCCATGCCAGGCCTTGTCCTCGGGGAATGCCCGCGGCATGCGCGGGTGCTGCGCCGCCGGCACGGTGAAGCCGGTCTCGCGCATGCCGAGCGGCCCGAGCACCCTCTCGGCCAGGGCGTCGCCCAGGCGCTGGCCGAGGATGCGCTCGATGACGAGGCCCAGGACATCGGTCGAGAAGCCATAGCGGAATGCCGCGCCCGGCTGGTTGGACAGCGGCAGGCGCGACAGCGACTGCAGGAAGGCGGCCGGCTCGAGCAGGGGCAGGCGGCCGTCGAGGCCTTCGGCCCGGACCTTCTCGAGCGCCCGCGGGTCGCGCGTCTCGCCGCCGTAGGGCAGGCCCGCGGTATGGCGCATCAGGTCGCGGATCGTCGGCTCGCGCCCCGGCGCCGAGCCATCGAGGAGCCGCATGGCGCCGATCTCCGGCAGGTGGCGCGCGACCGGGTCGTCGAGGCCCAGCCTGCCCTCGTCGACCAGGATCATGGCGAGCACGCTGACGACCGGCTTCGTCAGCGAAGCGATCCGGAACACGGCATCGGTGCGCATCGGTTCGCCCGCGGCGGCGCCCGGCGCCTCGCCCTGCATCGTGCCGGTCGCGAGCCGCGCCACCTCGGCGCCGTCGCGCTCGACGAGCACCAGGGCGCCCGGGCAGTGCCTCGCGGCACGGTGGAACTCCAGCATGCGGGCCAGTGCGTCCTTCATGGTCGTGTCTCCTCTCGTGTCGTGCGGACCGCTCGGCCCGGCCGTTCTTCGGTTCGTGCCAGTATAGAGTCTGCCCGCAATCATCCAGGAGCCGCCCGAGGCGGATCGACAGTGCCGACCAATCCCCCCACCATGCCCCGTTCCGGACCCGCCACCGAAGTCGAGGCGCAGGCCCTGGTGGCCCGCGCCGAGGGCTTCGCCGAGAGCGTCGTCGCCCCGGGGGCGCCCCAATGGGAGCACGACCGGCAATGGCCGGGCGAAGCGCTCGCGGCGACAGCCGCGCTCGGCCTCAATCGGATCCAGGTGCCGGCGGAACAGGGCGGCTACGACCTGCCGTACACGATCAAGCTGCGCGTCGTCGAGGCCTTCGCCCGGCACGACATGGCCTTCTCGTTCGCCTGGGTGAACGCCCACAACGCGACCGCCCGTGTCGCGCGCGACGGCCGCCCGGCGCAGCGCGAGCGCTGGCTGCCCGGCCTGCTGGCGGGCACGTCGGTGGGGACGGTATGCCTCACCGAGCCCGGGGCCGGCAGCGACTTCCCCGCGATCGCCACCCGCGCCCGGCGCAGCGGCAAGGGCTGGGTGATCGACGGGGCGAAGGCCTGGGCGACCAATGCCGCCGGGGCGGATCATGCGGTGGTCTATGCCCAGACCGATCCGTCCGCGGGCAACAAGGGCATCGCCGGATTCCTGGTGGACCTCGGCGCGCCCGGCGTGACCGACCGCCATGTCGAGCCGCTCGTCGGCGGGCATGCCATCGGCGGCGGCGGGTTCCGGCTCGAAGGCGTCGAACTCGACGAGGACGCCCTCTTCTATCCGCCCGGCGAGGCCTTCGGGCGCGCGCTGGCGAGCATCAACGGCGCGCGCACCTATGTCGCCGCGATGTGCAACGCCATGCTCGACGCCGCGCTGCGCCTTGCCGTCGCCGGCGCCCGCGAGCGGCATACCTTCGGCAGCCCGCTCAGCGAGCGCCAGGGCCTGCGCTGGATGCTCGCCGACGCCGCCACCGACCTCGAGGCCTCGCGCCTGCTCACCGCCCGGGCCGCCGCACTGATCGATGCGGGCGAGGATGCGATCGAGGCCGCCGCCCATGCCAAGAAGTTCGGCGTGCGCGTGGCCGAGCAACGCCTGCGCGACTGCATGCAGATCCTGGGCGCCCGCGGCCTGCGCGAGAGCTGTCCCATCGGGCGCCACCTCATAGGCGCGCGCATAGTGTTTTAAGTTTAGGGGACCACCGAGATGCAGAACGAACGCATCGCGGCCTCGCTGCTGCGTCGCCTCGCCGAGGGCGGCAAGGCCCGCTAGGCGGCGACCGCCGCGGCCTCAGCCGCGCGACGACACGAGCCGGGGCGACGCCTTGCCGCTGCAGAGCTCGCCGAAGCGATCGCGTACCGATGCCTCGATGCCCGCGGCGTCCAGGCCGAGCTTGACGAGCAGGGTGCGCTGGTCGCCATGGTCGACGAACCTGTCGGGCAGGCCGAGATGCAGGATCGGCCGGACGATCCCGGCGCCGGCGAGCGCCTCGGCGGCGGCCGAACCGGCGCCGCCGCCCACCACATGCTCCTCGACGGTGACGAAGGCCTCGTGGCTGCGGGCCAGCTCCTTGAGCAGCTCGATGTCGATGGGCTTGACGAAGCGCATGTTCACGACGGTGGCATCGAGCGCGTCGCCGGCCCCGATGCAGTCGGCGAGCACGGTGCCGAACGCGAGGATCGCGATGCGCCGGCCCTGGCGACGGACTTCGCCGCGGCCGATCGGGATCGCATTGAGGTCCTTGCGGACCGTCGCGCCGATACCGGCGCCACGCGGGTACCGCACCGCCGACGGCCCGTCGTGCTGGAACGCGGTGAACAGCATCTGCCGGCACTCGTCCTCGTCGCTCGGCGCGAGCACGATGGTGTTGGGGACGCAGCGCAGGTAGGCGTAGTCGTAGGCGCCGGCATGGGTGGCGCCGTCGGCGCCCACGATGCCCGCACGGTCGATGGCGAACACCACCGGCAGGTTCTGCAGGGCGACGTCGTGGATGAGCTGGTCGTAGCCGCGCTGCA
>DAIMFM010000175.1:0-2092 GCA_036724585.1 Burkholderiaceae bacterium
TGGCAGATCGTCGCGCTGCTCGACGACGACCGCGGCAAGGTCGGGCGGCAGATCTCGGGCTACCAGGTGCTCGGCACCTGGGACGACATCGGCAAGGCCAGCCTGGCGACGGGCGCCCGCCATGCGATGCTCGCCGTCGGCGAGGCCGACCACCTGGTCCGCCGGCGCGCCTTCGAACTGTGCGAGAAGGCCGGCGTCAAGCTGCAGATCGTGCCGGACATCGACGCCCTCATGACGGAGGGCATCCATCTCTCGAACATCCGCAACATCGAGGTCGACGACCTGCTGCGCCGCGACCCGGTCAAGCTGGACGTCAGCGGCCTGCGCCAGCTGCTCACCCTGCGCACCGTACTCGTCACCGGCGCCGGCGGCTCGATCGGCTCCGAGCTGTGCCGCCAGATCGCCCGCTTCCGGCCCAAGCTGCTCGTCCTCCTGGAACTGTCCGAATTCGCCCTCTACCAGATCCTCGAGGAGCTCCGGCGCGACCATCCGGAACTGAAGGTGGTCCCCGTGATCGCCGACATCAAGGACCAGCGCCGCCTGTTCGACGTGTTCGCCCGGCACTCGCCCGAGATCGTCTTCCATGCGGCGGCGTACAAGCACGTTCCGCTGATGGAGACCGGCAACAGCTGGCAGGCGGTGCAGAACAACACCTTGGGCACGGTGCGCCTGATGGAGACGGTCGAGCGCTTCCCGGTCGATCGGCTGGTGTTCATCTCGACCGACAAGGCCGTGAACCCGACCAGCGTGATGGGCGCCACCAAGCGCCTGTCCGAGATGCTGATCCAGGAATGGGGCGTGCGCAATCCGCAGACGAGCACCGTGACCGTTCGCTTCGGCAACGTGCTCGGCTCGACCGGCAGCGTGGTGCCGAAGTTCAAGGACCAGATCGCCCGCGGCGGCCCCATCACCATCACCGACCCGGCGATGCGGCGCTACTTCATGTCCGTGTCCGAGGCCGCCCAGCTGGTGCTGCAGTCGGCGCGCATGGGCAACGGCGGCGAGATCTTCGTGCTCGACATGGGCGAGCCGATCCTGATCGCCGACCTCGCCCGCGACATGATCCGTCTCTCCGGCCTGGCCGAGGACGAGATCGCCATCGAGTATACCGGCCTGCGCCCGGGCGAGAAGCTCTTCGAGGAACTGCTCGCGAGCGACGAGGCAACCCTGCCGACTCGCCACCGCAAGCTGCGGGTCGCCCGGCCCTTCGAGGCACCGGGCGCGGTCTGGGAAAAGCAGGTCATGGCCTGGCTGACCGAGTCGTCCAACCTGCTGGACGCCGATGTCCGCGCCGGCCTGGTGCGCTTCGTCCCCGAGTACCAGCCCTACCAGGATCCCGCCGCCAAGGTCATCACGCTGCATCCCGGGGCGACCAGCCGGCTCTCGGCCTGAATACCGGAAGATGATCGCGATCGGCGACGTCCAGGGCTGCGCCGACTGCCTGCGCGAGCTGCTCGCGCGCCTGCCCGCCGACGAGCCGCTCTGGTTCGCCGGCGACATCGTCAACCGGGGGCCCGCCTCGCTCGAGTCGCTGCGCATGGTCCGCGCGCTCGGCTCCCGCGCGACCTGCGTGCTCGGCAACCACGACCTGCACCTGCTGGCCGTCCATGCGGGCATCCGCCCGGCCCACGAGACCGACACCCTCGACGACATCCTCGCCGCCCCGGACCGCGAGGAACTGGTCGACTGGATCCGGACGCGGCCGCTCGCGGTCGCCCGCGACGGCTACCTCATGGTCCACGCCGGCGTCTTCCCCGAATGGAGCCCACAGGATGTCCTCGAGCGCGCCGGCGAAGTCGAGCGGGTGCTCGCCGGCGACGACTGGATCGGTTTCCTGCGCGAGATGTACGGCAACACGCCCGCCCGCTGGGACGACGCCCTTGCCGGCGCCGACCGCCTGCGCACGATCATCAACGCGCTGACCCGGATGCGCATGCTCGCACCCGACGGTTCGCAGGACTTCCACCACAAGGGCCCGCCCGATACGGCGCCTGCCGGCTACCGGCCCTGGTTCGACTGGCCGGGGCGGCGGACCGCCGACACCACCATGGTGTTCGGCCACTGGTCGTCGCTGGGGCTGGTCGACACGCCC
>DAIMFM010000175.1:2102-6703 GCA_036724585.1 Burkholderiaceae bacterium
GCGTATGGGGCCGCGAGCTGACCGCGGTCAGGCTGCGCGATCGCGATAGAACGCAGGTAGCGTGTCGTCCAGCGCCAGGGCCAGCGATCGACTGATCGCGAGGCGCGCCTGTTCCGCAAGCCCGTGGCGGGTCGCGTCGGGGGCGATGGCGATGGCGGGGAGCACATGCATCTCCGCGATCAGTTCCGGATGGCCCGTGATCCGCCAGACCGAATCCAGGAAGTGGTCGTCGCCGATGAAGGCAGCCGCATGGCTCGGGATGCCATCGGGGTCGACGTAGCGCAGGCCGATCGGCACGACCGGCGCCCCGGCGTCGATCGCGGCCTGCGCCAGATTGCCGAAGAACGGCAGGACCTGCCGGCCGTCGCTGGTGGTGCCCTCGGGGAAGACCGCCGCCCGTCGCCCATCCCGGAGCCGCTGGCCGAGCGCGCCGATGACCTCGTGCACCGCCCGGCGCCGGTTCCGCTCGATGAAGACGGTGCCGACCCGCGCGACCAGTGTCCCGGCGAGCGGCCAGCGCGCGATCTCGCTCTTGGCGACGAAGCTCGCCGGCGCGACCGCGTTGATCACGAAGATGTCGAGCCACGAGACATGGTTGGCGAGCAGCATGCGGCCGCCGTCCTGGCGCGCGAGCGCCTCGCCGCCGGGATGGACCGCCTCGCGCACCCGCACGCCGCAACAGGCGAGCAGCATCCGCGACCACCGCCGCACGAGGGCGTCGCGACGGGGCTGCGAGACCAGCGGGAAGACGAGGAAGACGGTCAGCAAGCCCCCGAACAGGAGGCCGACCAGTGCGGGCAGGCGAACCAGGCGACGCAACCAGGACATCGACTCGAGTCGCCGTCGGGCGGCGGGCTAGTCGGTGCCGGCGACCCGGCCGCCGACCAGCACCTGCCGGACCCGGCCGACCATCTCGAGGCCGAGGTACGGGGTGTGCACGCTCTGGCTTCGCAAGGTGGGCCGCCCCACCAGCCAGGGTTCCTCGGGCGCGTACAGGCAGACGTCGGCCATGGCGCCGGGCTCGAGCGTTCCCGCCTCGATGCCGGCGACACGGGCCGGGGCGACGGTCAGGCGGCGCAGGGCATCCACGGGCGCGATGCCGTCTTCGGCCGCCCACTTCAGGGTGAGCGGCAGCAGCAGCTCGAGCCCGGTGACCCCCGGCTCGGCCTCGCCGAAGGGCAGCTGCTTGGCGTCGTCGTCGACCGGCGTATGGTCGGAGCAGATGACGTCGATCGTGCCGTCGCGCACGCCGGCGCGGATCGCCTCGCGGTCACGCTGCGAGCGGAACGGCGGGTCGACCCGGTACCGGCTGTCGAAGTAGCCGATGTCGCTGTCGACGAGGTGCAGGTGGTGGACCGCCACGTCGGCGCTGACCGGCAGGCCTTCGGCCTTGGCGCGGCGAATCAGTTCGACCCCGGCCGCGCTCGAGATGCGGCACAGATGCACCCGGCAGCCGGTCTCGCGCACCAGGTCGAAGATCGTGTTCAGGGCGATCGTCTCGGCGATGGTGGGCACGGCCGCCAGCCCGAGCCGCGACGCCACCGGACCGGCATGGGCGACGCCGTCGCGCCCGATGCTCGCGTCGCGCGGCTGCAGCCACACGGTATGGCCGAAGGTATGGGCGTACTGCATGGCCCGCAGCAGGAGCTGGAGGTCGTCGACCAGCCGGCCGGGCTGGGCGAAGCCGACGCAGCCCGCGTTGCTGAGTTCGCCCATCTCGGTGATCACCTGGCCCTGCAGGCCGACACTGAGCGCGCCCAGCGGGTACAGGCGCGCACCGTCGAGCAGCCGGGCGCGGTGCTTGAGCATCTCGACCAGCCCCGGCTCGTCGAGCGGCGGGTCGGTGTCGGGCGGGCAGCACAGGGCCGTGATGCCGCCGGCGAGCGCCGCATCCAGCTCGGTCTCGAGCGTGGCCATGTAGGCATGGCCGGGCTCGCGCAGGCGCGCCGCGAGGTCGACCAGGCCGGGCAGCACCCAGGCACCGGCGGCGTCGATCGCGCGCTCGGCCTCGAAACCCGCGGGCGCGGCGCCGATGGCGACGATGCGCCCCTGCGCGATGTGCAGGTCCGCCTGCCGGTCGGTGCCCGAATGCGGGTCGATCAGGCGGCCGTTGCGGATCGAGAGCCTCATTCCCGATGTGCTCCGAGGATGCTCATGACCGCCATCCGCACCGCGATCCCGAAGCGGACCTGGTCGAGGATGACCGCCTGCGGGCAATCGGCCACCGCGGACTCGATCTCGACGCCCCGGTTCATCGGCCCGGGGTGCATCACGATCGCGTCCGGGCTGGCGAGCGCGAGCTTCTCGCGGGTCAGGCCGTAGCGCTTGAAGTACTCCTGCGCGGACGGCAGCAAGGCGCCGCGCATGCGTTCGTTCTGCAGGCGCAGCATGATGATCACGTCGACATCGCGCAGGCCTTCGTCCATGTCGGTGAAGGCCCGCGCGCCCATGTTCTCGATGCCTTCGGGAACCAGGGTCAGCGGCCCGATCACCCGCAGGTCCGGCACCCCCAGGATCGAGAGCGCCTGGATGTCCGAGCGCGCGACCCGCGAATGCAGCACGTCGCCCACCACCGCCACGCGCAAGCGGGTGAAGTCCCCCTTGAAATGGCGGATCGTGTACATGTCGAGCAGGCCCTGGGTCGGGTGCGCATGGCGCCCGTCGCCGGCGTTGATGACGCTGACCGCATCGCCGCGCACCTGGTTGAGGTGCTGGGCGATCATGAACGGCGCGCCGCTCTGCGCGTGGCGCACGATGAACATGTCGGCGTCCATCGCGGCGAGGTTGTCGATGGTGTCGAGCAGCGACTCGCCCTTGGAGGTGGAGGACGTGTTGATGTTGAGATTGACGACGTCGGCCGCCAGCCGCTTGGCGGCGATCTCGAACGTGGTGCGGGTGCGGGTGGAATTCTCGAAGAACAGGTTGAACACCGACTTGCCGCGCAGCAGGGGCACCTTCTTGACGTCGCGCTCCGAGACCCCGACGAAGTTCGACGCGGTATCGAGGATGCGGTGGATCATCTCGCGCGAGAGGCCGTCGATCGACAGGAGGTGGCGAAGGCCGCCGTCGGGTCGTAGCTGGGGGTGTCGCATGATCGGGTGGAAGGCGCCTCGGATCCGCCCGGTCTCAGCCGAGCCGCAGGGCGAAGCGGCCATCCGCCTCGCGCGAGAATTCGAAGCTGGCCTCGGCGGCCAGCGGATGGACCGCGCCGCAGTAGCGGGCCTCGATCGGCAGCTCGCGACCACCCCGGTCGATGAGCACCGCGAGCTCGACCCGGCTCGGTCGGCCGTAGTCGAAGAGCTCGTTGAGGGCGGCCCGCACCGTGCGGCCGGTATAGAGGATGTCGTCGACCAGCACGAGGTCGGCGCCGCGCACGTCGAACGGCAGTTCGGTCTGGCGCGACTCGGCCGGCAGGTAGCTCCGCTTGCCGTAGTCGTCGCGGTGGAAGGCCGAGCTCAGCGTCCCCAGCGGCCCCTCCAGGCGCAGGTCGCGATGCAGGCGCTCGGCGATCCAGGCGCCGCCGCTGTGGATGCCGACCAGCCGCACGTCGCGCCCGGCGATGCCGGCGCGAATCTGCTCCAGCAGCGCGGCGTAGCTCGCCTCGGGATCGACGGTGGTCTCAGTGCCCATGGAGGTATTGTCGCAGGATTATCGCCGCCGCATCGGCGTCGTCCGCGGCGGCCGGCGCGCCTTCGGCCTGCGCCGCCAGGCGCGAGTAGCGTTCGTCGGCCAGCGCCACCGGCCTGCGGTAGCGTACCTCGAGCTGGCGCGCGAAGCGCCGCGCGGCGGCCGTGGCCGGCTGCTCCTCGCCCGCGCGCCCGAGCGGCAGGCCGACGACCAGGGCGTCGGGAGCCCATTCCTCGACCAGCGCCGAGATCTGCTCGAAGCGCCGCGCCACGGGTTCCGTCGCGATGCGCGCGAGCGGCCGCGCCTGGCCGGTCACGGTATTGCCGATCGCCACCCCGATGAAGCGGCTGCCGAAGTCGAAGGCGAGCAGGGTCCGGTCGGCCCCGCCTGTCGTCATGCGTGCCCGGCCGCGCCGGAGAGCCGCGACGGATCGATGCCCAGCAGGGCGAAGGCCGCCGGGAAGCGCTCGCCCGCCGGCACGTCGAAGATGAGGTCCGCCTGTGCGGCCACCGTCAGCCAGGCGTTGCGGCCGACCTCGTCCTCCAGCTGGCCGGGGCCCCAGCCGGCGTAGCCGAGCGAGACCAGCAGCCGGGCCGGGCCGTCGCCCGCGCCCACGGCCTCGAGGATGTCCTTCGAGGAGGTGAGGCTGATGTCGTCGCTGATCGCGACGGTGCTGGTCCAGTCGCCCCGGGGCTGGTGGAGCACGAAGCCGCGGTCGGTCTGCACCGGGCCGCCGTAGTAGACCGGCCGGCCCGCGAGCTCGCGCGGGCGCAGCGGCACGTCGATGCGCTCGAAGAGCTCTCCCAGGTCGAGTTCGAGCGGTCGGTTGACCACGATGCCGAGCGCACCGCGCTCGTCGTGCTCCGCGATGAAGACCACCGTTCCGTCGAAATTCGAGTCCGCCATGCCGGGCATGGCGATCAGGAAGTGGTTGCTCAGAGCCGAAGCCAGTCCGGTTCCCATACCGGGATTGT
>DAIMFM010000176.1:0-3504 GCA_036724585.1 Burkholderiaceae bacterium
ACTGGCGCGCCCACCTGTTGAGCACGAGCTCGGCGAACGCCGTGGTCGTGCTGGATGCCGCGGGCACAGTCGTGGACTGGCTCGGCGGCGCGGAACTGCACTTCGGCTACAGCCGGGACGAGGCGCTGGGGATGGATTTCGGTGCGTTGTTCACGCCGGAGGACCGCGAGCGTGGCCTCGATCGGCAGGAGATCGCCGTCGCGACGGCGAGCAGTCGCTCCGAGGATGACCGCTGGCATGTCCGCAAGGACGGCAGCTGCTTCTGGGGCAGTGGAGTGCTCGAGGCGGTAAGGGAGCCGGACGGTGCAGTATCCGCGTACTGCAAGATCGTGCGGGACCGCACCGACCTCCGCCTGCAGGTAAGCACCTTGCAGAACCGCATTGCCGCGCGGGAACGCGATGATGCCGAGCGAACGAACGCGCTCGCATCCGCGCTCTCGGCATCGACCGACGATGCGTTGAGGTCGAGAACCCTGGCGCTTCTCCGGCGCCAGCTGTCGGTCATGGAGGTCCTGTTGGAGGATCTCGAGGCATCGGCCTCCGGCACCGAGCGCCCTCCCCTCAAGTTGCAGGAAGTCGTGGTCCACGAGGCGATCGAGCTCGCCGCAAGCAGCATCGCCGAGTCCGTGCAGGGGAGGCGCCAGGAACTCGTGGTGAGTGTCCCCGATGTGCCCTTCTCCGTTCGCGCCGATCCGTCGCGCCTGCAGCAGATGCTCCTGAACCTGTTGGGCAATGCCAGCAAGTACACGCCGCCTGGTGGGCATATCCACCTGACGGCCACGATCGAAGGCGAAGAGGCGGTCATCCGGGTCGCCGACGATGGCGCCGGCATCTCGCCCGAAGCGCTTTCCCGGATATTCGACCTGCTTGCCCGCGGCGACCCTTCGCCGGAAGTGGCCGGGAAGGGGATCGGCCTGGCGGTAGTGAAGGAGCTGGCCAGCCTCCATGGCGGAGGGGTCGAGGCGAGAAGCCCCGGTCGAGGAAAGGGAAGCGTCTTTACGTTACGGCTTCCGCTGGGTGGGCCGGGGAGCCTGGGCCAGGAGCCTGGCGGGTGAGGATTACTCGACCGTCACGCTCTTGGCCAGGTTTTGGGGTTTGTGGCTTCGGCCGGCGGCTTCGCCGCCTTGACTTCGCTTCGCGAAGTCAGCCTTCGCCGCAAGCCGAGGAACCTGCCGCGCCCTCAGGGGGCGCGGGCGCAAAGCGCGCCAGGAGCCTGACGGTCGCTACTCGACCGTCACGCTCTTGGCCAGGTTCCTCGGCTTGTCGACGTCCGTGCCGCGGACGAGGGCGGCGTGGTAGGCGAGCAGCTGCAGCGGGACCACGTGGAGGATCGGCGACAGGACGCCGGCGTGGTCGAGCAGGTTGATCACGTGCACGCCGTCGGTGGGCTCGATGTGGGTGTCGCGGTCGGCGAAGATGAAGAGTTCGCCGCCGCGGGCGCGCACTTCCTGCAGGTTGGACTTCAGCTTCTCGATCAGCGAATCCTTGGGCGCCACCACCACCACCGGCATGTCCTGGTCGACCAGGGCGAGCGGCCCGTGCTTGAGCTCGCCGGCGGCGTAGGCTTCGGCGTGGATGTAGGTGATCTCCTTGAGCTTGAGCGCGCCTTCCATCGCGATCGGGTAGTGCACGCCGCGGCCGAGGAACAGGGCATGCTCCTTCTTGGCGAAGCTTGCGGCCCATTCCTTGACGGCGCCCTCGCACTCGAGGACCCGGTTCATGGCCGCGGGCAGGTGGCGCAGCTGCTGGAGCAGCTCGCGCTCGCGTTCGGCGCCGAGGCGCCCGCGCTGCTTGGCAAGGACCAGGCTCAGCACGAAGAGTGATGCCAGCTGGGTGGTGAACGCCTTGGTCGAGGCGACGCCGAGCTCGGGCCCGGCCCGTGTCAGGAAGCGGAGCTTGCTCTGGCGTATCAGCGCCGACTCGGGCACGTTGCAGATGGTCAGGGTGTCGCGCAGGCCCTGGGTCTTGGCATGCTGGAGCGCCGCCAGGGTGTCGGCGGTCTCGCCCGACTGGGAGATGGTGGCCACCAGGGTGCCGGGCAGCGAGACGGAGTCGCGGTAGCGGTATTCGCTCGCGATCTCGACGTTGACCGGCAGGCCGGCGATCGACTCGATCCAGTACTTGGCGACGAGCCCGGCGTGGTAGCTGGTGCCGCAGGCGAGGATCAGGAGCTGGCGGGTGCGCTTGAAGACCTCGGCGGCGTCAGCGCCGAACAGCCCGGGGGAGATCGCGTTGGCATTGGCGAGCATCTAGAGGGTATTGGCGACGGCGCCCGGCTGCTCGAAGATCTCCTTCTGCATGTAGTGCTCGTAGTTGCCGAGCTCGATCGCATCGGCCGAGATCTGGCTCTCGACGATCGGCCGCTCGGCCGGCTTGCCGTCGGCATCGGCGATCCGGTAGCCGTCGCCGCGGATCTCGACGACGTCGCCTTCCTCGAGATAGCTCACGTGCCGGGTGACCTGCAGCAGCGCCGAAGTGTCGGAGGCGAGGAAGTTCTCGCCCTTGCCGCTGCCACCGTTGCCGATGCCGAGCAGCAGCGGCGAGCCGCGCCGTGAACCCACGACCGTGCCGGGCTGCCTGGAGCTGATCGCCGCGATGGCGTAGGCGCCGTCGAGTTCGCCGACGGTGAGGCGTACCGCCTCGAAGAGGCTCGCCCCGGCCTTCACGTGGTGATGGACCTGGTGGGCGATCACCTCGGTGTCGGTATCCGACTGGAACTCGTAGCCTTCGGCGCGCAGGCGCTTGCGCAGCGTCTCGTGGTTCTCGATGATGCCGTTGTGCACGACGCAGACTTCGAAGCCGTCGCCGCATGAATAGTGGGGGTGCGCGTTGTTCTCGGTCACACCCCCATGGGTGGCCCACCGGGTGTGGGCGATGCCGGTCGATGCGCTGGCCTGCGCCTCGCTCGCGCGCGCGGCGAGATCGGCCACCCGGCCGACGGCACGCACGCGGTCGATCCGGCCGTTGAGCGTGGCTAGCCCGGCGGAGTCATAACCGCGGTATTCGAGCTTGCGCAGGCCCTCGATGAGGATGGGCACGACGTTGCGTGCCGCGACGGCCCCTACGATTCCGCACATCTTGCTGGCTCCTTGTTGCTCCGGGGTCGTGAAAGGACTGGATGCATGTTCACGGTTTGTCGGGTTTGGGCTGCTTGACCGGGCGCTTCCAGTTCTCGATGGTGGCCTGCTTGGCGCGCGAGATGGTGAGCTTGCCGGCGGGCGCCTCGCGCGTCAGCGTGGTGCCGGCCCCGAGCGTCGCGCCGGCGCCGACCGTGACGGGCGCCACCAGCTGGGTGTCGCTGCCGATGAAGGCGTCGTCGCCGATGATCGTCTTGTACTTGTTGGCGCCGTCGTAGTTGCAGGTGATGGTGCCGGCGCCGATGTTGACGCGGGCGCCGACCTCCGCATCGCCGACATAGGCGAGGTGGTTGGCCTTCGAGCCCTCGCCCATGCGGGTCGCCTACATCTCGACGAAGTTGCCGACATGCGTGTGCGCGGCGAGCTC
>DAIMFM010000176.1:3519-6668 GCA_036724585.1 Burkholderiaceae bacterium
GGACCTGGGCGCCAGGGCCGATCCGGGCGTCGCGCAGGACACAGTTGGCGCCGATGCTGGCGCCGTCCGCGATCTCGACCGTGCCTTCGAAGACGCAGTTGACGTCGATCGAGACGTCGGTGCCGCAGGTGAGCCGGCCGCGCACGTCGAGGCGGGACGGATCGGCGAGCGTCACGCCGGCATCGAGCAGGCCGTCGGCGACGTTGCGCTGGTGGATGCGCTCGAGCTCGGCCAGCTGCCGCTTGCTGTTGACGCCCAGCGTCTCCCAGGCGTCGGCGGGCTGCGCGGACACGACGGCCATGCCTTCGGCGACGGCGGCGGCCACGATGTCGGTGAGGTAGTACTCGCCCTGGGCGTTGTCGTTCGACAGTCCCGCGAGCCAGCGCTTGAGCGCCGGGGTCGGGGCGACGAGGATGCCCGTGTTGACTTCCCGGATCGCGCGTGTCGCGGCATCGGCGTCCTTGTGCTCGACGATGCGCACGATCCGGTCGTCCTCGCGCACGATGCGGCCGTAGCCGGCGGGATCCTCGAGGTCGACGGTCAGCAGGGCGAGCCTGTCGCCGCCGGCGGCGGCGACGAGCGCGGCGAGCGTGCGCGCGCGGGTGAGCGGCACGTCGCCATAGAGCACCATGGTCGGCGCCGATTCATCCAGCTCGGGCACGGCCTGCATGACGGCATGGCCGGTACCGAGCTGCGGCGCCTGCAGCACCCAGCGCACGTCGGACGCCGCCATGCGGGAAGGGACGGCCTCGCCGCCATGGCCGTACACCACGACCAGCCGGGCGGGAGACAGCGTACGGGCGCAATCGAGGACGTGCCCGAGCAGGGGCTTGCCGGCCAGCGGGTGGAGGACCTTGGGCAAGTCCGAGCGCATCCGCTTGCCCATTCCGGCGGCAAGTATGACGACGTTCATTTTGTCTTGTATATCAAGGAGTTATGCGATCAAGAGAGGGGGCGACCGATCTTAGCATGCATACTGCGGGCCTTTCGCCCGCCAGTAGACACCATAAGCGCGACCGGGGTGCCGAGTCGATGACGGAATGCATGTTCCGGACGATGCATGGATGACGCCCGACGGGCGGACGGCGTGGCTTGCCGTCCGGTCCACTCGATCCGCGCCCGTTCCGCGGCAGGCCGGCATGCGCCGGCGCGCCGTCGTCGCGAGTGCGGGCGCGAGGACGGGCGTCCTCAGGCCCGCTGGCCGGGCTGGTCCGCCGGGGCCGGCGCCCGTTCGTAGAAGAGCTGCGGCGCGAGGCTGCCGACGACCATGCCGACGATGGCGGCCATGACGCCGACGAGCTGCGGCGGCACCAGGGCATCGGGCGCATAGTTCACGAAGAACAGCCAGATCGTCTCGCCGCAGAGGATCGACAACAGCGCGCCCTGGACCGTGGCCCGCTTCCAGAACACGCCCGCCGCCAGCGGCACGAGGGCGCCGACCAGGGTCACCGAGTAGGCCTCCTGGATCATCTCGTACATCGTGCTCTGGCTGTCGATCGCGAAGAGCAGGGCGGCGATGGTGAAGAGGATGAGCACCGTGCGCAGCAGCACGAGGAAGCGCCGGTCCGAGATCTTCGGCATGAAGGGGCGCAGCACGTTCTCGGTGAACAGGGCCGTCGGCGCAAGGAGGGCGCCGGAAGCCGTCGACAGGATCGCCGACACCAGGGCGCCGAAGAACAGCACCTGCGCCCACAGCGGCGTGCGGTCGAGGATCAGCTGCGGCAGGATCCTCTGGATGTCGCGCTCGTCCTCGGAGGCGAAGAGCCCGGTGAACGCCGGGTCGATGACGATCGCCGAATAGGCGATGAACATCGGCACGAAGGCAAAGCAGAGGTAGACGATCGCCCCCAGCAGGGTGCCGCGCACCGCGGTGCGCTCGTCCTTGGCGCTGGTGACGCGCTGGAAGACGTCCTGCTGCGGGATCGAGCCGAGCGCCATGGTGAGGAAGGCCGCCACGAAGGCGAACCATTCCGCCTTGCCGCCCTTGGGCCAGAAGTCGAGCTTGCCGGCCTCGGCGGCGGCCGTCACCACGGTGACCGGGCCGCCGGCCATGTCGCCGACCAGGAAGGCGATCACGAACAGGCCGATCACGATCACCGCGGTCTGCACCAGGTCGGTGAGGGCGATCGACCACATCCCGCCGAACAGGGTGTAGAGCAGCACGATCCCCGCCGCGATCAGGATGCCGTTGTTGAGCGTGAGTGCGCCACCGGAGAAGACCGAGAACATCAGGCCCAGCGCCGTCAGCTGCGCCGCCGTCCAGCCGAGGTAGGAGGCGGTGATCGCGAGGCTGGTGATCACCTCGATCGACTTGCCGTAGCGCTGGCGGTAGTAGTTGCCGATGGTCAGCAGGTCCATCCGGTAGAGGACCCGGGCGAACAGCACGGCGAACAGGATCAGTGCCGCCGACGCGCCGAAGGGGTCGGCCGGCACGCCCGAGAGACCGTCGCGGGCGAAGGTCGCCGATACCGACAGGACGGTCTCGGCGCCGAACCAGGTGGCGAACACCGTCGCCATGTTCATGTACAGCGGCAGGCTGCGGCCGGCGACCAGGAAGTCCTTGGCGTTGTGCACCCGCTTCGCCGCGTAGAGGGCGATGCAGACGGTGCCGGTCAGGTAGAGGGCGACGAGCGCGAGCAGCATGGCGGCATCCCGTTGAAAGGCGCCGCATTTTACGGCCTTCCGCGGCCGCTGCGGGAACCGCGTTGCGCGGAAGGCTAAGCTGGCAGGGCCAGGGCCTGTGGACCTATACCCAGCGCCAGAGCTCCAGCACGCCGAGCAGGACGACCAGGAGGGCGAGCCAGCCGATGCGCCGGCGCAGGTCGCGCTGCTCCCGGGCCATGCGCTCGAGCAGCTTCTCCATGCGGCGCCCGCTCTCGTCCTCGACCGACTTCTGGAGCGCCGTATGGACGAGCCGGGGTATCTGCGGCACCAGCTGCGCCCATTGCGGCGCCTCGCGCTGGACGCGGTCGGCGAGACCACGCCAGCCGACCTGCTCGGCCATCCAGCCGCTGGCGGTGGCGAAGATCCTCAAGGGGATCGTCGCGGCGGAACAGCCGGGCCTGGTTATTCTCGGCAAGCAGGCGATCGACGACGACAGCAACCAGACCGGCCAGATGCTCGCGGCGCTGCTCGGCTGGCCGCAGGGC
>DAIMFM010000177.1:0-6667 GCA_036724585.1 Burkholderiaceae bacterium
CGACCGGCCGGGGACATCGCCCCCGGGGCCGGTCGGCCCGCGGCCGTGAACGGCCTCAGCCGCGCTCCCTCCAGCCCGGAACCGGGAACACGGGCGCCATCTGCGCGGCCTGCTGGGGCAGCACGACCGTGGGCTCGCCGTTGCGGTTCTGGATGCAGGCAGACGCGATCTGGGTGTTCTGGCCCTTCTCGTCGAAGCGGATCGGCCCGCCGATCATCATGTGCTCGGTGATGTTCGTCTGGCGCAGCGCGTCGGCCAGCGGCGCGCCATCGGTGGTGCCGGCGCGCTTGAAGGCGTCGGCGGCGATCATGATGGCCTCGAAGGTGAAGCCGACGTTGAGCGCATGGAACATCAGCTTCTCGTCGGGGAACTGCTTCTGGAACTCGGCCTCGACGCGCTTGGCCAGCTCCGCGTTCGGGTTGTACCAGGGCACGTTCGACAGGCAGTAGTCGGAGTACTTGTTGCCCAGCGCCTTGTAGAACTGCGCCTCGTACATGCCCGGGGAGCCCGGGCTGATGATGCCCTGGGGCGACCAGCGCTGCTTGACGCACTCGCGCACCAGCAGGATCGCGTCGTTGAGGCGGCTGACCAGCAGGACGAAGTCGGCCTGGGTCGCCTTGGCCTTGGCGACCTCCACCGAGAGGTCGCGCGCCTCGCGATCGTAGGAGATCGTGTCCACGAGCTTGAACGGCAGGTGGGTCAGCTTGGGCAGGATCGCCTGGATGCCCTTGGCCATGGAGGAGCCGAAGGTGTCGTTGACGTGCATGAAGACGGCGGTGCGCGGCGCGCTGTTCGTCGCCTGGAAGATGTCGCTCGTCAGCGCCAGCCCGTTGCGGATCAGGTCGCCCGCGCTCGGGAAGTTGCGGAAGGTGTACTTGTAGCCCTGCTCGGTGATCTGCGGCGCGGCGGCGATGTTGCACACGAAGGGCACCTTGCGCTGCTCCGACACCTGGGCGATCGCGGCGGACGGGCCGGAATCGAAGGCGCCGACGAGCAGCTGCGCGCCGTCGTCGATAAGCTTTTCGGCGCGCGAGCGGGCGACATCGACGTTGGACTCGATGTCGGCGTTCATCAGCTCGATGTCGACGCCGTACATGTCCCGCAGCATCGCGGGCGCGATGTCGGCGCCGCGCTGGCACGACTGGCCGATGAAGGCCAGCGCGCCGGAGCGCGGCAGCAGCACCCCGACCTTGAGCTTCTTCGCCTGCGCCCGGACGATCGCCGGGAAGGACAGCGCTGCGGGGCCTGCAACCGCCGATCCGGCAGCCAGGCGATTGAAATCGCGACGGGTAACGCGGGACATGGTCTCCACCTCCAGATTTGGACAAGAATGCGCCGCCACGGATTCCCCCCCGCGATCGGCATCATGATCGAACACGGGCCGGCTCGGCCGCCCCGAAGCGCGTCAGGCTATCACGCCGTCCCCGCCTGGTCCTTCAGAATTCGTTTCAGGATTTTCCCGGTGGGGCTCTTGGGCAGTTCGGCAACGACGTCCACCCGCGCCGGCACCTTGTAGGCCGCGATGTTCGCACGGCAGTACGCGATCACGTCCTCGGCCGTCAGGTGCTCGCCCGCCCTGGCGACGACCGCGGCCGCGACCTGCTCGCCCTTCTCGGCATGCGGCAGGCCGTAGACCGCCACCTCCTGGACCTGCGGGAGCTGGTAGAGGTACTTCTCGACCTCCGCCGGCCAGACCTTGAAGCCGGAGACGTTGATCATGTCCTTGACCCGGTCGACGATGTAGACGTAGCAGTCCTCGTCCATCCGCCCCACGTCGCCCGAGTGCAGCCAGCCGTTGCGCAGGGCGCGCTCGCTTTCCTCGGGCCGGTTCCAGTAGCCCTTCATCACGCCCGGGCCGCGGATCGCGATCTCGCCCCACTCGCCGCGGGGCAGCTCGCGGTCGTCCTCGTCGAGGATGGCCAGCTCGAAGCCCTCGACCGCGCGGCCGACGGAGCCGAAGCGATGCTCGACGCGATCGTTGTAGCAGGCGAAAGGCGAGCACTCGGTCAGTCCGTAGCCTTCGTAGACGCGCCGGCCGAAGCGCTCGAACCATTGCCGCGAGACCTGCTCTGGCATGGTGGCGGCGGCCGACATCTCGTAGCGGATCGACGTCAGGTCGTAGCGCGACAGGTCCATCGACAGCAGGCCGATGAAGATCGTCGGCACGCCGAAGAACATCGTGATCCGGTCGCGGCCGATCGCGGTGAGCACCTCGTCGGGGACGAAGCGGCGAAAGAGCGACACCGTCGCCCCGGCCAGCACCGCCGCGTTGAGGATGAAGTTCTGCCCATAGACGTGGAACAGGGGCAGGAAGGTGGCCAGGCGGTCGCCGGGCCGGTAGCCGGCGTACTGCGCCGCGCTGGCGATGTTGGTCGCGATGTTGGACTGCGTGAGGGTGACGCCCTTGGGAAAGCCCGTGGTGCCGGACGAGTAGAGGAGCGCCGCCGGGTCGTCCGCTGCGCGCTCGACCGGTTCGAACTGCGTGGGCTGGCCCGCGACCCAGTCGGCGAGGCTGTCTGCGGCGACCCCGCCCTTGCCGCCGGCCGTGGAGTCGCCCTGGCCGGCCGGGCCGTCGACCACCACGCGATGGACCAGTGCCGGGCAGCTGTCCGACGGCACGAAGCCGACCAGGTCGGCGCTGGCGAAGACGGCCTTCGCGCCCGAGTCCTGCAGCAGGTACTCGACCTCGGCGGTGCGAAACGCCGAGCTGATCGACACGGGCACCGCGCCCAGGCGCTGGGCCGCGTAATAGACGACCGCGAACTCCGGGATGTTGGGCAGGAACAGCGCGACGCGGTCGCCGGCGGCGATGCCGCGCGCCTGCATCGCGTGGGCGAGCTGCGACGAACGGGCATCGAGCTCGCCGTAGCCGAGGGCCTTGCCCTCGAACAGGATGGCCGGATGCCCCGGCGTCGATGCCGCCCGGTCCCTGAGTGCGCTGGCAATGTTCATCTTTGCTCCCCGATTGCTATGGGTTATAACAATCGCCATGACGATCCGCAAGCCTGCGGTGCAGCATGCGCCGATTGCGCACGGCGTGCTCACCGATTCCATCGGCTACCGGCTGCACCTCGCCGACCTCGTGAACATGCAGGGCATCGGCCGTGCCCTGGCGGGCACGGGCGTGACTGCGGCCCGCCTCACCGCGCTCGAGCTGATCGCCAGCAATCCCGGCATCAAGCCGGCCAGCCTCGCCACCGCGATGATGGTCGAACGCTCGAATCTCGTCGGCCTGGTCCGCTTTCTCTCGGACCAGGGCTGGGTCCGCGCGGCCGCCGGGACGAACCGGCGGGAGAAGTCGCTCGAGCTGACGGCCGCCGGCCGCGCCGCCCTGCACGAGCTGCACCGGCGTCTCGACCGTCACGAGGCGAAGCTGGCGGCGACGCTGTCGGCCGCCGAGCGCGACACCCTGTCGCTGCTGCTGGCCCGCATCGCGGGAATGTAGGTAGGCGTCGGCCGGTTCCGGCTCAGCCGGCCCCGGTGTCCCCGAGTCCGGCCTGGGTGCCGCCGGCCGCCGGTCGGTAGCGCCAGCGATCCCAGGCGCGCCGCACGGCCTGCGGGTAGGTGGCCTTGCCGAGGCTGCCGTTGTAGCGGCCGAGGGCGCGAAAGAGGTCGCCGCGCTCGATATCGAGATAGTGGCGCAGGATCGTGCAGCCGTAGCGCAGGTTCGTGCGCATCTCGAACAGGCGGGATTCGTCGCCGTCGCCGATCAGGCGCGCCCAGAACGGCATGACCTGCATCAGGCCCCGGGCGCCCGCGGAGGAAACCGCGTACTGGCGGAAATTGCTCTCGACCTGGATGAGGCCGAGGACGAGCGCCGGATCGAGCCCGGCGCGCTGCGACTCGTAGCGCACGGTCTCCAGGAACTCGATGCGCAGGGTTTCGTCGGGAATCCAGCGACGCGGCAGGCGCGGCGCCATCTGGGCGAGCCAGTCGGCGCGATGCGCCTCGGAGTCGTAGGAGGCGCGCACGACCATGCCGTGCCCGAGCGACGCCGCCATCGCGCTGCGCACCGAATCCGCGAGCGGCTCGTACTGCTGCTGGCCCGCCAGCGCCGGCGCGCCGGCCAGGATCCCGGCGGCGAGCGCGAACCCGAGCGCCGCGGCGCGCAGGCGCGGCGATACGGTCCGGGGTGGGCTTGCGGGTTCCATCACCGCAAGCAAATAGCATGGCCCTCGCGCGCCCACCATCGTCCGGACGGCCGGGCAGACGAACGGCCCGGCCCGCCCGACGAAGCCCGCAAGCCGGGCGCGCGGGAGCCTCCCTCAGCGCAGTGCGGCGAGGAGCTCCGGGACCACGTCGCCGACGGCAACCAGACGGGTCTGCAGGCCGCGACGCTCGACGAGCTCGACCTGGCCGTCGGCGAGCCCACGATCGCCGACGTTGATGCGCCACGGCACCCCGATCAGTTCCCACTCGGCGAACATCACGCCGGGCCGCTCGCCGCGATCGTCGAGGATCACGTCGACGCCGGCCGCGACCAGCTCGTCGTGGATGCGCACGGCGGCCTCACGCACGGCTTCGGAGCGACCCCAGCCCAGCGGGCAGACGACGGCCTGGAAGGGTGCGATCGGGGCCGGCCAGATGATGCCGCGCTCGTCGTGGTTCTGTTCGATCGCGGCGCCCACGAGCCGGGTCACGCCGATCCCGTAGCAGCCCATCTCGAAGGGCTTGGCGCGGCCGTCCTCGTCGACGAAGGTCGCGGACATCGCGGCCGAATAGCGCGTGCCGAGGTAGAAGACGTGGCCGACTTCGATGCCGCGCTGGATCGACAGCGGGCCGCGCCCGTCGGGCGACGGGTCGCCCTCGCGGACGTTGCGCAGGTCGGCGATGCGCACCTGCCCGTCCTGGCCCTCGGGCGCCGGCTCCGGCAGGTCGCGTCCCCAGTTGGCCCCGGTGTAGTGGTGGTCGACCTCGTTGGCGCCGCAGACGAAGTCGCTCATGACGGCGACGCTGCGGTCGATGACGATGCGCAGCTCGCGCGCGCTGCCGATGGGGCCGAGATAGCCTGGCGGGCAGCCGAAGTGCTCGATGATCTCGGCTTCACTCGCGAAACGGAAGCCTTCCAGTCCGGCGACCTTGCCCGCCTTGACTTCGTTGAGCTCGTGGTCGCCGCGCAGCAGCAGCAGCCAGATTTCCGCGGGCGCATCCTCGCGGTCGACCGCCACGACAAGCGACTTCAGGGTCCGCTCCAGCGGCACGCCGAGGAAACGCGCAACGTCCTCGCAGCGCGGCTGCCCCGGCGTCGGGGTCTTCTGGAGCGGCTGCGCCGGCGCGGGACGCGGCCCCGGCGGCGCGACGGCCTCGGCGAGCTCGACATTGGCGGCATAGTCGGACCCGGGGCACCAGGCGATCGCGTCCTCGCCGGTGTCCGCGATGACCTGGAACTCGTGGCTCGCCGAGCCCCCGATGGCGCCGGTATCGGCCGCGACCGCGCGGAACTCCAGGCCCATGCGCTCGAAGATGCGGACATAGGCGTCGAACATGCGCTGGTAGCTCAGCATGGCGCCGGCCTGGTCGCGGTCGAAGGAATACGCGTCCTTCATGGTGAACTCGCGGCCGCGCATGATGCCGAACCGGGGCCGCCGCTCGTCACGGAACTTGGTCTGGATGTGGTAGAAATTTTTGGGCAGCTGCCGATAGCTGCGCAGGTCCTGGCGCGCGATGTCGGTGATCACCTCCTCGGACGTCGGCTGGACGATGAAGTCGCGCTCGTGCCGGTCGCGCAGGCGCAGCAGTTCGGGACCGT
Organism: Burkholderiaceae bacterium; assembly: GCA_036724585.1. Lineage (GTDB taxonomy): Bacteria > Pseudomonadota > Gammaproteobacteria > Burkholderiales > Burkholderiaceae_E > JAMLIN01. Next base: position 5,750 of record DAIMFM010000177.1, read on the forward strand.
ACTTGTCCCAGCGTCCGGACTCCTGCCAGAGTTCGGCCGGCTGCACCACCGGCATCAGCAGTTCGATCGCGCCCGCCCGGTCCATTTCCTCGCGGATGATCGCCTCGATGCGGCGGATCGTGCGCAGCCCCAGCGGCATGTAGGTATAGATGCCGCCCGCGAGGCGCCGGATCATGCCCGCGCGGGTCATGAGGCGATGGCTGGCGACCTCCGCGTCGGCGGGAGCCTCCTTGAGGGTCGACAGGTGGAACTCGGAGGCTTTCATGGACGGGGCGCTCTAATGGGAGGGCGGTCGATATAATCGTCGCATTCTAAGGGATCGAGGGGTGCAGCCATGCTGGATCGCGACGGCTATCGCCCCAACGTCGGGATCGTTCTGGTCAACCAGCGGAACGAGGTTTTCTGGGGCAAGCGTGCACGCGAGCATTCCTGGCAGTTTCCCCAAGGCGGGATCAAGCGCGGTGAGTCGCCCGAGGAGGCGATGTACCGTGAACTGCACGAGGAAGTCGGCCTTCTTCGCGAGCATGTGCGGATCATCGGTCGAACCCGCGACTGGCTGCGCTACGACGTGCCGACCCACTGGGTACGGCGCGAGTGGCGGGGCCACTACCGCGGCCAGAAGCAGATCTGGTTTCTGCTGCGTCTGGTGGGCCGGGATTCCGACATCGACTTGCGGGCATCGTCGCACCCGGAATTCGACGCCTGGCGTTGGCACGACTACTGGATTCCGCTCGAATCGGTGATCGATTTCAAGCGGGAGGTCTATCGAATGGCGCTCGACGAGCTCGCGCCGCTGATGGCGCGGCGCCCGGCCCGCCGGGGGCCGCGACGGCGCCATGCGCCCGGGCTGCCGGCGACCGACGCCGAAGGAGCGAGCTGATGCCGCCTTGCACGCGCGCGCTCGCGGCGGGCGCGCTG
>DAIMFM010000178.1:0-1647 GCA_036724585.1 Burkholderiaceae bacterium
TCGCCGACCCCCGAGACCTCGGCCACGCCGTGGTGCGCGAGCAGGGCCTCCTCGACTTCGCGCGGATAGATGTTGGTGCCACCGCTGATCACGAGATCCTTGGAGCGATCCTTGAGGGTCAGGTAGCCATCGGCATCGAGCGCGCCGAGGTCGCCGGTCCACAGCCAGCCATCGCGCAGCGCGGTGGCGCTCGCATCCGGATTGCGCCAGTAGCCGGACATCACCACGTCGCCCCGGACGATGACTTCGCCGACCTCGCCGGGCGGCAGCGCACGGCCGGCTTCATCGACCACCCGCACTTCGACGACGGCCTGGGCGCGCCCGACCGATGCGAGCCGTGCGCGATAGCGTGGATCGTCGACATCGCCATGGTCGGCGCGCGACAGGAAGGTGATGGTCATCGGGCTCTCGCCCTGCCCGTAGATCTGCACGAAGCGCTGGCCGAAATGCGCGAGCGCCGCCTCGATGTCGGCAAGGTACATCGGCCCGCCGCCGTAGACGATGGTGTCCAGCCCTTCGCCGCGCGAGCCGGAGGCGATGGCGGCGTCGAGCAGCAGGCGGACCATCGTCGGCGCGGCGAACATCGCCGCCCGTCCGTGGTGCGCCGCCAGCGCCAGCACTTCGTCGGCGTCGAATCCGGGGGCGCGCGTGAGCACATGGCGCGCGCCCACCAGTACGTACGCGAGGTTGTAGAGACCGGCGCCATGCGACAGCGGCGCGGCGTAGAGGGCCGTATCCGCCTCGTCGACCGGGGCGACCTCGGCCGCATAGTTGAGGGACATCGCCTGCAGGTTGCGGTGGCTGAGCATCACGCCCTTGGGGCGGCCGGTCGTGCCGGACGTGTAGAAGAGCCAGGCGATGTCCTCGGGCGCGCGCGCCGCGGGCGCCTCGAAGCCGTTTGCCGCCGAGGATACGGCAAGGCTCGCCGCATCGAGGATGCGATGCTGCGAAACCCCGGCATCGGCCAGCGCCTCGCCATGGCTCGCGTCCGTGATGCACACGCCGCACTGCGCGTCGTCGAGGATCCACGCCGCCTCGGCGGGATGGAGCTTGGCGTTGATGGGCACCACGACGAGGCCGGCCCACCAGGCGGCGTACATCCAGACCAGGTAGGCGGGGTCGTTGTACATGAAGAAGCCGACCCGCTCGCCCGGCAGCAGGCCATGGTCGGCGAGCAGCCGACGGGCGCTGCTGGCGGCCTGCCCGGCGAAGCCGCGGTAATCGCAGACGAGTTCGGTACCGCTATGGATCGCCGGCCGCCCGGGCCAGCGCTGGGCCGCGCGGTGCAGCCAGTTCGCGAGATTCATCGCTTGTCCTGTGGTGGCATCGGTTGTCCCGTGGGTGCCTTCGGAGCGCATGTCCGATGCCCCGTAGAATCACCGAATCCAGCGACAATTCCAAGGTGGTCAAATGCAAGAAAGGCAACACGATACCGGATTCGACCCGGCGCTCGGCACGATCCACACGCAGGTCGACGGCCATCTCCTGCTGGTCACCATCGACCGCGCGGCCAAGTACAACGGCTTCACGCCGCAGATGGCCCGCCAGCTGGCGCAGGCCTACGAGCAACTCGAATCCGATCCCGCGCTGCGCGTGGCCGTGGTGCGGGCGGCCGGGCGGCATTTCACCGCCGGCCTGGACCTGCCG
>DAIMFM010000178.1:1657-4899 GCA_036724585.1 Burkholderiaceae bacterium
TGGAACCCCTCGCCCCGGCCATCGCCCGCATCGCGGCGCAGGGCGGCGGGCCGGTCACGGCGCGCAAGCGACTGAAAGGACCGACATGACCTCCGACCCCTTCTTTCACCCCGTCTCGGGCTTCGACCTGCCGCGCTTCGCCGAAAACATGAAGGCGGGCCGCTCGAGCTGGCCCGAGGAGCTCGTCAACCCGATGGACCTCACCGACCGACGCCGCAGCAAGCCGGTGGTGTTCGCGGTCAAGGGGATCTGCTACACGCTCGGCATCGAGCTCATGCTCGCGGCCGAGGTGGTGGTCGCCGCCGACGACTGCCGCTTCTCGCAGCTCGAGGTGAACCGCGGGATCATGGCCACCGGCGGCGCGACCCTGCGCATGGCGGAGAGGGCCGGCTACGGCAACGCCATGCTCTACCTCCTGACCGGCGACGAGTTCGATGCCGCCACCGCCCTGCGCCTGGGCTTCGTACAGAAGGTCGTGCCCGCGGGCGAGGAGGAAGCCGAGGCGATCGCGATCGCCAGGCGGATCGCGGCCGCGGCGCCGCTCGCGGTGCGCGAGACGATCCGCAACGTGCGCAAGTGCATCGAGGAAGGCCCGCTCGCCGCACGGGCGGAGTTCGGCGAGGTGCAGTCCCGCCTCGCCTCGAGCCAGGACGCCGCGGAAGGCGTCGCCTCCTTCGTCGAGCGGCGCCCCGCGCGGTTCACCGGCGCCTGATCGATCCGCAGCCCCTATCTGGCGTCGGCGAGCATGCCGGCGGCAACGAGCGCGTCGCAGCGCGCCGCCGCCATGGGCGCCACCCCGAAGGCATGCGCGCCGCTGCCGCGGCTGGCGAGCCAGTCGGCCGCGAATTCCGCCTGGCCCAGTTCGGCCAGCGCCGCGCCGCCGAACGCGATCGCGAGCCGTTCGGCGCACCAGCGCGCCTGCGCCGGCTCGGCCGCGCGCAGGCGAGCGAGCGCCTGTCCGGCATCGGCGAGGGCCTTGCCCTCGAGCGTGGCCTCGAAGAGGCCCTGCACCGCCGCGACCGCATCGGCATCGCGGGCGGCGGCGCGCTGCAGGTCGAGCGCGATCACGTTGCCCGAGCCTTCCCAGATGCCGTTGAGCGGCGACTGGCGAAACGCGCGCGCCAGCGGCGATTCCTCGACATAGCCGATGCCGCCGAGGCACTCCATCGCCTCGGCGACGAGCACCGGGCAGCGCTTGCAGACCCAGAACTTCGCCAGCGGCGCGAGTATGCGCGCCAGCGCCCTCGCACCGGGGTCGGTGCCGGCGCCGTCGAAGGCCATCGCCGCGCGCACCATCATCGCCATCGCGGCGGCCACTTCCAGCACCATGTCGGCGAGCACCAGCCGCATCAGCGGCTGGTCGACGAGGGGCCTGCCGAAGGCGCTGCGATGACGGGCATGCCAGATCGCCTGCGAGAGGCTCCAGCGCATCGTCCCCACGGCGCCGCTGACGCAGTCGAGCCGGGTGTGCTGGACCATCTCGATGATGGTGGGGATGCCGCGCCCGCGCTCGCCGACCCGTTCGGCCCATGCGTCCCGATACTCGATCTCGGCGGAGGCATTGGAGCGATCGCCCATCTTGTCCTTGAGTCGCTGGATCTCGATGGCGTTGCGGGTGCCGTCCGGACGCCATTTCGGTGCGAGGAAGCAGGTGAGCGACTCGTCGCCGTCGATGCGGGCGAGCGTCAGGAAGCCATCGGACATCGGCGCCGAGCAGAACCACTTGTGCCCCTGCAGGAGGAAGCCACCGTCGCCGGCGCGCGCGATCGTGCGGTTGGCGCGGACGTCCGAGCCGCCCTGCTTCTCGGTCATCGCCATGCCCAGGGTGCAGCCTTCCTTGCGCTCCGGCGGCAGGCAGCGCGGGTCGTAGCGGGCCGAAGTCACCCGTGGCTCCCAACGCGCCGCGACCTCGGGCTCCTGGCGCAGGGCGGGCACCGCGGCATAGGTCATCGATACCGGGCAACCATGGCCGGCATCGGCCTGGGTCAGCAGGAAGAGGAGCAGGCTGTGCGCGAGATGCCCGCCGGCGGGTGCCGTCCAGGCGATCGAGCTCGCGCCGGCCTCGATCGAGAGCCGCATCAGCTCGTGGTAGGCGGGATGGAACTCGACTTCGTCGATGCGCCGCCCCACCCGGTCGAAGGCGCGCAGGCGCGGCGCGTCGGCGTTGGCCTGCTCGCCCCACTGCAGCACCTCCGCGCTGCCCACTCGCGCGCCGAAGGCGGCGAGTCGGTCCCGATGGGCCGGCGCGACGCGAGGCGCCGCGAGTGCGGCCAGCAGCGGGTCGCCGGCATAGAGATTGGCCCCCACGAGCGCGTCCGGCTGGTTCGCGACCTCGTGCGTGGCCAGCGTGGTGCGTGGGCGGTAGGAATCGATCGGCATGGCGAGCCTCCTCGGTGGCCGTTGCATCGGCCCCGTCGAAGCTGCGCCAGGGCCGCTACTGGAAGAAATCCTTGACCCGGTCCATCCAGCCCTTGGTCTGGGGACTGTGCTTCGGGTCGCTGAGGGTCGCGTCGAATTCGCGGAGCATGGCCTTCTGCTTGTCGCTGAGGCGTACCGGCGTCTCCACGGCGACATGCGCGTACAGGTCGCCGGGATAGGCCGAACGCAGGCCCTTGATCCCCTTGCCCCGCAGCCGGAACGTCTTGCCGGTCTGGGTGCCCTCGGGCAGTTCGATCTCGGCGCGCCCGGTCAGGGTAGGCACTCGTACTTTACCGCCCAGAGCGGCGGTTGTCATGGAGATGGGGATCTCGCAGTGGAGATCGTCGCCGTCGCGCTGGAAGACCGGATGCTCGCGGATGCGGATCTCGACGAACAAGTCCCCCGGCGGGCCGCCGTTGACGCCCGGCTCGCCGTTGCCGGCCGAGCGGATGCGCATCCCGTCCTCGATGCCGGCCGGGATGTTGACCTCGAGCGTCTTCTGCTTCTTGATGCGCCCCTGGCCGTCGCAGGTGCTGCAGGGCTCGGGGATGACCTTGCCGCTGCCGTGACAGGTCGGGCAGGTCTGCTGGATCGAAAAGAAACCCTGCTGGACGCGCACGCTGCCCTGGCCGTTGCAGCTATGGCAGGTCCTGGGCTGCGTGCCCGGCTTGGCGCCGGACCCCTTGCAGGTGGTGCAGCGATCCCAGGACGGGACGCGGATCTCGGTGGTCTGGCAGTAGGACGCTTCCTCGAGCGTGATCTCCATCGCGTAGCGCAGGTCGGCGCCACGATAGACGTTGTTGCGCCCGGCGCCGGCGCGACCC